>JBKJLJ010000107.1:0-29299 GCA_046597015.1 Bryobacteraceae bacterium | reverse complement strand
GATCGGGGAACTGTCCATAGAGGTCGCCCCCCTGCACGGCACCGCCCAGGACGAGGAAGTGGCTGCCCCAACCGTGATCGGAGCCGGAGCCGCTGGGTTGCAGCGAGCGGCCGAACTCGGATTCGGTGAACGTCGTGACGTCGTTAGCGACGCCGAGTTCCTGGGTGGAGAGATAGAAGGCGTTCATGGCATCCGAGATCTGTTTGAACAGGTCCCACTGTTGCCAAGCTTGGCCGCCATGGGTATCGAAGCCGCCGACGGAACAGAAGAAGACTTGACGACGCATGCCGGTGGAGCCGCGGAGCTTGATGATCTGGGCGACCTGCTTCAACTGTTGACCGATCGAGGTGCCGGGGAAGCTTGTGACAAACGGGCTGCCGGCGTTCAGGCCTTTCAGCATGACGGACAGGTCGAGTCCGTCCTGCCGGACCTTGTTGGCGGCCTGGACGACGGCTAGGCCGCTGTCCATGGTTAGGATCTGCTGGAGCGCCGTTTGGCGAGCGGTGGCGGCAGAGGCGGGCCAGAGATTCATGCCCGCCGGGACCATGTCGTAGCCGGGGATGAGGCTGGCGGATTGGACGATATTGCCCACGCAGAAGATCTGTTGGCCGGACATGGAGATGGCCGCTGGAAAGGTCGCCGCCCCGTTGAGGCTGTTGAGGGAATCGACGGAGCGGCCGGCCCAACCGGTGCCGCTGCTCGTACCGCCGGTGGCGGTTTGCATCTGGACGTATTGATCCGGATGGGAGAACAGATTGGTCGGCAGGTTCACCGTGGAGTTGAGGAATTGGGCGCGGGTGGTGGGCTGCACGATGTTGCCGACGTTGGCGACGACGGCGAGTTTCTGTTGCCCCCAGAGCGCATGGATGAACGAGAGGCCATCGTTGAGGGCGTAGGGCGTGCCATTTTTGGTTTGAATGGGAAGCAGCTTGGCGTTGTTGTCCGGCACCGAGAGCGCGCCGCGGTTGGCCTTGTACAGGTTGTACTGGCTGGCGGTCTGGGGGATCACCATATTGTGACCATCGTTGCCGCCGGAGAAGAAGATGCACACGAGGGCTTTATAGTCCGCAGCTTGGGCCAAGGCGTTCCGCTGGGCAAAGCTGGCGGCGCCGGCCATGGTGGCGAGGCGGAGGAGCGAGCGACGGGAGAGAGAGTTGGAGTTCGTCATGGTGAGTTCCTTAGTATTGGACGGTGTAGTAACCGCTGAGAGCCGTGAGGTAGAGGGCGGTGATGACCGCCTGATTGTTGTCATAGGCAGCGGCCATGGCGGTGGCGAGGCTGTTCTTGAGAGACTGCGGCATGCGTCCGTAGAGGAGCGTGGCATTGACCTGTTCGATGACGGCGCTCTTGTCGGCAGCGAGCGCCAGGAAGGGGCCCAAGTTAATGGTGAGATCCGACTGGTTCGGGTTCGTGAGCATCTCGTGGATGAAGTTGCCACGGAGCATGGACTCGGTCGGGGTATAGATTTGGAACTCGGGACCGGCGAGGGCACCGCCCCGAATCCGGTAGGTGAGCGAGTAGGCACCGAAGACGGAGGCGGGGGCCAGCGGAGCTTGGCCGAGTTGGAAGAAGTTCCAGCCGCGAAGGTTATCCGGGGTGATGTTGCCGTTCATGGCGCGGAGGAACGCGGCGATGTGATAGACGGGATCCTTCAGGCGGCCCTGGTTGACCGAAGCCTGATCCTGACGGGCTTCAGCGTCCTTCAAGATCGCCGTGACGACGGCCTTCAGATCGCCCTTACCGGCTGGTCCGTTTGTATTCCAGACGTCGACGACGCGCTGGACATAGGCCGGGGAGGGGTTGCTCGTGACGAGGTCGCGGATGAGGCGGGTGACGATGAAGGGCGCGGTGTTGGGATGGTTGAAGACGCAATCGAGGACGGCGTTGGTTTCGACGGCGACCGTGAGTCCGGCGGGGATGGGGCAGCCGCCGATGATGGTTTTGGCGGACTTGTTGTGGAACTGTTCGCGGGCTTCCATGGCCGGGGCGCTGAAATTTTCCCAGTTGGAGACGTTGGGGGTTCCGCCGGGGGCGGTGGGATAGGTCCAGCCGGTGAGGGCTAACGCGGTTTGGGCGACCACCGTTTGGTTGTAAGTCGGAATGGTGTTGTTCTGGGCGTCGAGCTGGGGGGTGCCATCGGAGTTCAGCAGGACGAGCCCGGTGGAGAACAGCTGCATCAGTTCGCGGGGATAGTTCTCGTTGGCGGCCGGGGGCTTCGAGTTGGCCAGGTCGAGATACTTACCCATTTGGGGGCTCAGGGTGATGTCGGACAGAAGTTGGCGATAGCTGCCAAAAGCGTGTTTGCTGAGGATCTGCAGGTAGGGGACGACTTCTTCCGAGTAGGGGTTCTTCTGAGCAGAGACGACGATGATTTTGTTCAGGGCGGCGATGACTCGCTGGCGCAGTTGGTCAGGAGCGTTGACGATGCGGTTGAGGTACTGCGATTGCGCCAGGTTGTTGGTGGCGGGGATGGCGATGGGGCTGGCGGGAAGGTTGAACTGGTTAGCGAGCCAGGCGTCGATGCCCATTTGGCCGAGGTTTTGGAGTTCGGCGGAGGTGGGTCCGAAGGCGGCTTGGTCGAGGAAGCGGGCGTGCGAGAGGTTCGGCATCGCCGGGGGGGCGAGCTTGATGGTGATGAACGCCTTGCCGAGGGCAGCGGGGGCGGCGACGCTTGCGGCCGTGATGGTTGCGCTGGCCGGATTGGGCATGGCGCCAGGGGCCGTATAGAGGCCGGCCGGGGTGATGGTGCCGGCGGAGGCGGACCAGGTTACGGCGGTATTGGCATTGCCGACGACGGTGGCCGTAAGCTGCTGGGTCCCGTTGAGAAAGAGTTGGGCCGAGGCGGGGGAGACGGTGACGGTGACCGCGGGCTGATTGAGCGTGACGACGGCCGAGACGGCGACGAGGGGATCGGCGACGCTCGTGGCCGTTACGGTGGCGGTGGGCGGATTGGGCAGAGCGGCAGGGGCGGTGTAGAGACCGGCGGCGGAGATGGTTCCGACGTTGGTTGACCAGGTGACGGCCGTGTTAGCGCTGCCGGTGACGGTGGCGGTAAAGGCTTGGCTGGCGTTGATGGGCAAGTTGATGGAGGAGGGGCTGATCGAAAGGCTGACAGCGGAGGACTTGACGGTTAGATTGACGGGGTCACTGATGGTGGAGCCGGGGCCGGGATTGATCGCCTTGAGTTTGGCGACCCCGAGCATGGAGGCAGGGACGTTGCCGGTGACCTTCAGCGCGGTGGGAGAGAGGTAGGCGGTGGACAGGGGTTGATCGTTGATGGTGATGACCGCGCCAGGAACGAAGCCGGCACCATTGATGCTGAGCGAGATGGCTCCGGGTGTGACGGTGTTCGGGTAGGAGCCCCAGATGTAAACGAGGGGCTGGGTGATGGAGATTTGGGCGGTGCTGAACTTGGTAGCGTCGGCGGTGCTCGTGACCTTGATCGTGATCTGGTTGTCGGGCGGGATGAGAGCCGGGGCGGTGTATTTGCCCGTGGAGGTAACGATGCCGTAGGTGGCGCTGCCTCCGACGGTGTCATTGATGGCCCAGGTGACGGTGTTCGGCGAGAGGGGCACGTAGGCCGACATTTGCCGGGTGGTGCCCTTGGGGATCCCGGAGGCTCCGGGGTAGATTGTGATCTGGGCGAGGGCCAGTGGGGCCAGGACCAGGGAAGCGATGATGGAAAGGGTTGTTGTCCGCACACCTGATCATGCGAAGAATCTGCGCTAAATTTGTCAAACTAAGGCAAATCTGTTTGGAGCTAAGGGAATATTGCAAAACGGACCTGAGTTTCCCGTAGCCGTTGGGGGTAAGAGGTCTAGGTGGCGAGTTAGGCCGCTTTGGGCAGGTCGCCGAGGTCCTAATTAGGGGCCATTTTGCCCATAAGTTGCCTATCGATCAATAGGTTAACGACATAGAGCGGAGGGGCGAACGCGTCCGTGGGTGGATGTCAGTCGACGGAGGGTCTTGAGGGATAAAGGCCAGAGACTAGCGTGTGGACTGGTTGAGGTTGGTGGTGAGGCCGCCGGCTTTCATTGTCGTTTTGATTTCATTTGCAAATCGAGTCAAAGGCTCGCCGTCGTCGGGGATGATCATAATGGAGTGGGGGGAGCGAATCAGCATGTCCGAGCGTGATTGCAGCGAAGATGAAGTTCCGCGTCTGGCCGTCTACGGAACTTTAGCGCCAGGCCGGGTGAATCACCACCATTTGGCGGACCTGAAGGGACGCTGGCAGCGCGGAACGGTGCTCGGCAAGCTGAGCGACGACGGCTGGGGAGCCGCGCTAGGCTTTCCTGGGTTGACCTTGGATCCATTAGGTTCTCCGGTGGAGGTTTACGTTCTGGAGTCAGTGGAACTGCGTGATCACTGGGCGCGGCTCGACGAGTTTGAAGGCCCTGAATACCGGCGTGTGGTCACACCAATCCGTTTGCCAGAGGGCGAAGTAACGGCGCAGATCTACGTCGTTGCCGGTTGAGATTTTGCGTTGCCCAAGGTGGGCGCCTTCCCTTACGCTTACTGCTTAGTCGCGCCCGTCTCTTTCCAGCCATACGCTGCCATCAAAATATGGAAGATCTGGGTGTTCGGCATATATCCCTTCACTCGCGCCGCGCCGGGTCCCATGGCCGCCACCAGCACCTCTTCCGCCGTATGCGTGTTGTTGATCCGCACGGCCGCCGTGGCTTCGTCCTCGGGTGGCGTCACGGGCAGCAGGGGCTCGCCCGGCTTTCCGCTTCGCACGCGCAAATCGAAGGAATGGTCCGCCGTGAACAGGATCAACGTATCCCGGCTACTTACCTGCCCCGCAGTCTGCCGCACCAGCTTATCCATCGTGACCGCCTGGTCTAGCCCGGGACGCAGCTTGTCGGTGTGCATGTCCCACTCCACCATTAAGAAATACCCTTTTGGATTCCGCGACAAAATCTCGATCGCCCGTTTCACGACAGGCATTGGATCAAAGCGTTCATCGAACAGAGCCACCACTCGTTTGGCCTCCGCCGGGATCTCCTCGGGCCGATCGTACATCGCGTAACCCTTGTCCCCCAATGCCTTGCGGAAGTCGTACCCCGCGCTCGCGGTCGCCGCGAAAATCCCCTTCCGCCCGCCGCCGATTACGAGGTCCACGCCGTCGCCAAACCGCGGCTTCGCAATCTGCGCCACGATCTCGGCGAACTTTCGGCGGTGGTTGGAGTGGGCGTAGCAAGCCGCCGGCGTCGCATCCGCCATCGACATGTTGGAAATGACGCCCGTGGACAGGCCATGCTCTTCGGCATATTCCAGAATCGTCTTCAACGCAGCGCCGTCCGCTTTGCCCGGCACCGCATCCGCCGACTGCGAAATTACGGAATTCTTTGTCTTGTGTCCCGTGACGATCGCGGTCATGCCGGCGGCCGAATCCGAAACCCAAGCTCCCACGGGCGACGTTTCGGATAATCCTATGTGGGGCATCTGCTGGATGAAGAGCTTCCCTGGAGTACCAAACCCATGAATGCTCGCCGCATGAAGGGTTGGAATGCCGCCGGCATCGCCCAGGAATACCACAACGTTTTTGGCTTTCGGCTCGGCCGCCGCGACAATCAGAACGCTAGTTAAGAATAGAAAAGATTTCTTCACAATCAAGAACTAGATTAACAGGATGCCGCCGCCAAAGAACCAGCTCCGGATTGCCGCTCTGTTGCCGCACCCACCAGCAGTGCAGGCCTATCCGAGCCAACTCCATTGAGGCTTGCTCCTTGTGATCAACCCATCGGACAATGCTTCCTTGCGAAGGCCCGGACGTGAAAATGGCTCCTAACTCAGCATTAGAAGATAATTTTCGCCGCCACCTGACCCACCCTGGGGAGGAGTAGGGTCGATTGCACCCGGCCGAAGGCGCCACTGCCCAACGCGGTGTTCGGCAGTCCGAACGGGGGAGTGTTGGTGACGTTGAAGTACTCAAAGCGCAGTTGGAGTTGGGCTCGCTCGGTAAGCTTGACGTTCTTGAGCAAGGAGAGATCCAGGTTGAAAATCGCCGGCCCGCGCGTGTCCGGCAGGGTGCGGCCCACGTTGCCCAAGCTAAAGGAGGCCGGCTGGAGAAACGCCGTTGTATCAAACCATTTGTTCAGGGTGGGCGAACTGAGCGACGCGCTTTGGCCCGTGCTGTTCGGACGATTGCCGCCGCCGGCAATATTTGCCGAAATGCTCAATGGGAAACCCGCGCGATAGGACGTGATGCCATTCAATTGCCAGCCGGCGGCCAATCTGGCGCCTACGCCCCGGCTCGCGGAGAAGAATCTCTTGCCTGGCCCAAAGGGCAATTCGGCGACAAAGCTAACCACCAGGTTTCGGGGTACGTCCGTCTCCGACAGACTTCGTTCCGAGCGCAGGTTGTACCAGTTTTGCGTATTGGTCGTATTGTTGGCGGCGGGCCCGCCGTTGTTCGAGACGGTATTGTTTGAGTCCGTAATCAACTTGCTCAGGGTGTAGGCCACCAGAATGCTCATGCCCTTTGAAAAGCGCTTATCCACCTTGAGCTGCAGCGAATGGTAGATGCTATTGGCCATCGTCATGTTGATGACGTTGACATTCGTGAATTGAGGGAACGGCAGCAGCAGTTGCCGCCGCGTGACCGTCCGTTGGGCCAACGTGCCCACGTTGATCGAGCCGAAAAAGGGATTGGGCACTTGCTGATTGAGCGCCGGACCCAAGCTGAGATATTGCGGATCGAGTTCATTCATTTGCCGGTTCTTGAACGCCAAGTGGACTCCGCGGCTGCCTACGTAGGCTACGTCTACCAAGATCTGTCCCGGCAGTTCGCGCTGCAGATCCAAGTTCCATTGGTAGGTGACGGGCATCACTTGCCGGTTATCCCAGACGGCTAACCCTTGCCCGAGAAACGTCGCCGCGCCCAGCGAATTCCGCACCGGCGGCACCAAGCCATCGGGGTAGGGATTGCTAAGCGTGCGAAACGGCGTCAGGCCACCGTCGACCGAGGCGACGTAGGGCGTATTGGCCGCGTAACCCGCATTCGAGGCGAACGCCGTCGCGACATTCGAGGTTTCGGCCGGGGCAAAGAAAAAGCCTCCGCCGCCCCGGACTACGGTCTTCCGCAGCGCCGACCAGGCAAAGCCCAAACGCGGCGCGAAGTTGATCCGATCCGATTGCCAGACATTACGCTGGCCGGGGTTCGCAAAGACCAACCCTCCGGTGAGGGCCGGGAACTGGGGGTTCTTCACGGGCGACGGTAGATCCCGGTCAAAGTAGTTGAGTGAGTTGTATCTTTCCGTGAAGGGGGACTCCGTTTCATAACGCAGACCGGCATTGATCGCCAAACGAGGCGTGACACGGAAATCGCTTTGGACGTAGCCGCCGGTGTAAAAGTTCTGGGCCGACACGCCGGAGACAATGGGCACGGAACCAGACGCGGCGGTGCCGAGCAGGAGACTGGCGATGCTGTTGCCGGCGCTGTCGTAAAACTGCAGGGGATTCGGGCCTCGAGTGAAGGCGCGATCGAAGTTGAACGCCCCGCCGCCGCCTTGGGCGAGGATGAAATTGGTGCGGCGAAGGCGCATCTCGCCACCGATCTTTAATGTCTGCTTGCCCCTGATCTTGGTCCAGGCGCCGATGATGGAGTGGGTGTCGTTGCCGCTCGTGAAGTAGCTTTGGCCGCCGAGTCCGTCGTACTGATCGAGCCCAATGGCGGGAAAAACGGGGATTTGAAACTGGCGGACGAGCGCATCGGGATAGCCGAGAGTGCGTTGGTCAAAGCCATAGCTGCGGGTCTTGCGTTCCTGATACCAGCGGGCGACGCCGTATTTTAGACTGAAGATCGAGGTCGGACTCAGGTTGACGGCATGGTCAAGCGCGAAGGTGGTTTGGCGGAACGGGCTGACGCCCACCGAGCCGTTCCCCGAGGTGGCGACGTTGCCGAAGGAATCCGGTTGCCCGAGCACCGTCCGGTTGTGCGCGAATCGGCCAAACATCCGGTAGGCGCTGGTGAACGTGTGGTCCACGCGGCCACTGAGCTGATTTTGGTCCACGCTGCGGCTGGCATTTTTGCCAAAGTTATTTAAAGCGGTGAACGGCTCGCCGGCCGAGTTCGGTTCCGGGTAATACGCCATCAGCTTGCGGGCGATCGGGTCGATGCGGCTGGCCGGGAGCCTGTTTCCGGCAAAGGGAATCCGAATGGATTGGCCGGCGCGAGTCGGATCGGGCTGGGTGCTGGAGGGATCGTAGACGGTGACCAACGATCCGGCCTGATTTAGCGTTCTCGAAAAGTCTCCGTCGCGCTGCGCCGCGGTGGGCAGGCTGAAACGCGTCGTGTCCCCGCGCCGATAGCGGGTGCCCTGGTAGTCGGTGAAGAAGAAGGTTCGGTTCTTGCCATCGTAAAGTTTTCCAATCTTCACGGGGCCCCCGACCGCACCGCCGAATTGATTCAAGCGGAAGGGCGGAATCGACAGGCCGGCGGTCTTATTGAAAAACTCATTGGCATCGAAGACGTTGTTGCGCAGATATTCGTACAGCGCACCATGCACCTGATTGGTGCCGGAGCGCGTGGAGACGTTCACGACGCCCCCACCGAAGCGGCCCCATTCGGCAGAGAGGTTGCTGCTTTGCACCTTGAACTCCTGCGTCGCTTCGATTGAAGGAATGGTGGTGATGCTATTGAATTGGCCGGTCGTGCTGGGCACCCCATCGATGAGGATTTCGTTGCTTAATTGTCGACCGCCGTTGATCGAAAACGTAGAGTCCTGATTCGTGTTGACCGGGATGTCGCCGAACTGGCCGTTCGCGGCTGGGGAGGCGAGGAGTCCGGGTGTCAACTGCACCAGGCGGAAGGAGCTACGGCCATTTAACGGAATGCTTTGGATCTTGGCACTATCGACTACCTGGCCAATCGCGGAGGTCTCCGTTTCGAGTAGCGGCGCGGCGGCGGAGACTTGGATTTCCTGGTTGAGGGAGCCCAGTTCCAGTTGTTGGTCGGCGCGGGCGACTTGATCCACCATGAGGTTGATCCCGATGCGCGACACGGGCCGGAAACCGTCCTTCGAGATCGCGAGGCGGTATCGGCCTGGTTGTAGGAGGGGCAGCACGTAAGCGCCCGCGTCACTACTCCTGGTTTCCCGCGCACTCCCGGTATCGATATTGGTGGCGCGCACGAGGGCACCGGGTACCGGCGCGCCGGTGGGGTCGGAGAGGGTGCCGACGATTTGGGCCGTGGTGCCTTGGGCGAACATGGAGACGGCAGTCAGCACCGTCACAGCGAGCGACATTTGCAATATTCTATTCACGTAGACTCCTTGACCGTGGTCTGACGCCATACGGCGAGGCGCCGGCATAGTTGGTTCACCAGGTCTGGTTTGGCCGCCGATAAATCCTGTTTTTCCGACGGATCGTTCTTGAGGTCGAACAACTGCTTTTCCCCGGTTTGCAGGAATTCGATCAGTTTCCAGGGACCACGCCGGATAGCCATGGCGCTCTTGCCGCCCAGGAAGTGATCCTTTTCCAACGGGTAGTACCAGACGATTTCGCGCTCCTTCGGCGTCTTCTTCGGGTTCTTCAGTAGCGGGGCGATGGAGAGTCCGTCCAGCTTGTGGCCGACGGGAGGCTTCGCCTCCGCCAACTCGAGCAGTGTGGGGTAATGATCGGTGCTCACTACCGGGGCGGAAGATACTTCGCTGGCGGGAATCTTCCCGGGCCAACGCGCCAGCAAGGGGACACGGAGGCCTCCCTCATAGAGCTGTGACTTTCCGCCTCGCAGATGGGCGTTGGTGGTGACATTGGTCTCGCCACCGTTGTCAGAGTTAAAGATCACGATGGTCTCGCGGTCGATCCCCTGACGGCGGAGTTCGCCGAGGATCATGCCGACGCCCTGGTCGATGGACTCGAGCATGGCGGCCAGGACCGGATTGTTTTTCGTCTTGCCGGCGCCGGGCAGCGCCTTGTATTTCGCCACCAGATCCGGCTTGCCAGCGAGGGTCGTGTGGGGCGCGTAGTGGGCCAGGAAGAGGAAGAATGGCTGCTTGGCGTTCCGCCCGATGAAGTCGACCCCCTCTTGATTCAGACGGTCAGTGAGGTACTCGCCCGGGGTGCGGGCAGGCAAGCCCGCCAGATGCTTATAGGGATGCCAATAGTAACCGGGACCGATGTAACTCGATTCCGAGCAGATCACCTCTTCGAAGCCATGTAACTTAGGATCGCCTCGACGGGTTTGGTAGTCCCCCATCAGGTGCCACTTGCCGATCAAGCCGGTGCGGTAACCCGCTTGCTTGAACATCCTGGGAAGGCTGGGGACGGTGGGACGCAGGTGATTGGGGTCGTCGGCGCGCAGGTAATCGGTGATCCCGATGCGGGCGGGGTGCTGCCCGGTCATGATGGAGGTGCGGGTAGGCGAACAGACCGGGGCGGCCGCGTAGGCGTGGGTGAAGCGGACGCCTTCGGCCGCTAACCGATCCAAATGGGGTGTCTGGTTAAAGGTGTTTCCGTAGCAGCCTAGCTCTCCCCAACCGAGGTCGTCTGCCAGGATGAAGATGACGTTGGGACGGCGGTGGGTGGACGCGGCGGCCGCAAGGGGGAGAAGGAAAAAGTCGCGGCGGTTCATGGTGGAAGGACTCGGCTAGGCGCCGAGTTTATCACGGGGGCACGCGTGGAGATCCCGGGGGTATACGAGGGGAACCAGAAGCGGTTTATTGTGTTCTATGCTCCGGCGCAGGTGGGTTGGAATCCAGCGGTGCAGAAACCGATTGGCCGAGCTTAAGTGGCGTTCGCGCTGCCCGGAATCGGGGGCGGAAGCCGGACGATCTGCAACCAAAACTCTTGGGTGGTACGGATGAATTTAAGGAATTCGTCGAGTTCGACGGGTTTGCAGACATAGCAATTGGCGCTGAGGTCGTAGCTGCGGACGATGTCGCGATCGGAGTTGGAGGTGGTGAGGACGACGATGGGTATGGTGGCGAGGGCGGGATCGGATTTGACTTCGGCAAGAACGTAGAAACCGTCTTTGCGTGGTAAGTTGAGGTCGAGGAGGATGATATCAGGACGGGGGTAACTGGCGTAGGGAGGCTGTTTACGGAGGATGGCCATGGCCTCAATGCCGTCGCGGGCCAGGGAGACGTGGTTGAGAAGGCGGCCGGATTCGAGGGCCTCAATGGTGAGTTCGACATCAGCCGGATTGTCCTCGACCAGTAAGATTTCGACTGGCCGGGAGGGATGGAATTCGTGGATCATGGGAGGGGGTCCATTTGGTATTTGAGGCTAAAGAGGAAGCGGGCTCCGGAGACGGCGGAGGGGTCGGTCCAGATGCGGCCACCGTGGTATTCGAGGATCTTCTGGCAGATGGCGAGGCCCATGCCGGAGCCGGGGTATTCGGACTTGGAGTGAAGGCGCTGAAAGAGCCCGAAAATGCGCTCGGATTCGTTGGCGGGGACACCGAGGCCGTGGTCTTCGACCTGGAAGATCCAATCGGGGCCTTGGCGTTCAGCCGAGATATGGATTTTCGGTGGTTGGGAACCATGAAACTTTATGGAGTTGGCGAGTAGATTTTGGAAGAGATGGGTGAGTAGCGAGGCATCGGCGTGCAGGACGGGAAGGGGGGCGAAGGTAATGTCAGCGCTCGATTCCTGAATGGCCGATTGTAGATTGTGGATGGCGTTCCGCAGGCTGCTTTCGGTGGGGATGTTGGCGAACACGGGTGTGCTTTGTTCGAGGCGGGCGTAAGAGAGCAAGGAGCCGATGAGATTCTGCATCCGGAGAGCGCCGTCGACGACATAATTGATGTACCGGTCGGCCCGGTCGTCCAATCGGCCTTTGTAGTGTTTTTCGAGTTGTTGAGCGAAGCTGGCGACCATGCGGAGCGGTTCCTGGAGGTCGTGAGAGGCCATGAAGGCGAAGCGTTCCAGGTCATCATTCGAGCGGAGGAGACAGAGGTGGGCGGTCTGGTCGGAAATCTGTTCTTGCTTGCGTTCGGTAATGTCTTTTACGGTACAGAAGAAGCTGCGTTCTCCGGGGACGGCGGTGGCGTTCCATGCGAGCCAGCGATAGGAGCCATCGGCGCACCGCATGCGATTTTCAAAGCTAGTAACGTGGTCGCCCGAGGCGATGTGGCAAAGGGTTTCGCCGGTGGCGGCGCTGTCGTCGGGATGGATGAGGGTGAAGAGAGGCTGGGACTGGAGCGTATTGAGTGGGACGCCGAGCAATTTCTCCCAAGCGCGATTGAGGCGCCGGGCGTTGCCATCGTAGCCGAGAACACAGAGCAGCGAATTAGAAACGGAGAAGAAACTATCGACGGTATGCTCGGCGGCCCCTTTGGCGCGAGCGACGAGACAGGCCATGTAAAAGCCGACTAAGATCAAGATGGTCAAGGCGAGGGGAAGGTGTATGGCGGACGCGGCTTTGGGATCGAATTTGATCCAGCCACAAAGGGCAAGACTTAACGCGAAGCACACCACGCCGGTGGCTTTGGCCGGAAAAGGGGCGAGGAGAGTCATGCGGCCACTCGGCGATGAAACAGGCCGTAGAATTGCTCTACCCAGGAGAGTTTGGATAGCGGGAGGCCGGCGAGCTTTGCGGTGAGGAGGATGAGGGAATCGTGGTCGCCGTGGGTATCGCGGCTGAGGGCGGCATGGAGGAAGCAATCGGTGAGGCTGTAAGGGAGCTCCGGGACCGTGTGGAAGGCGGGCTGTCCCGTCACATCGGCGATCAAAGAATGGTGGCGGTCGGGGGCACGATTTTCGACGAGGCGGATGCGGTCGAGCGGAAAGCCATCATCCACTAAAGTGTCGTAAACCTTCTTGGTAGCCCGTAGAGAGAGCAGATCGGGGCTGGTAACCAGGACCAGCGTGTCGAACTCGATGGCGAGGCCGGCGGAAAATTCGTTATAGCGGCCGAGGTCGGCGACGATCCATTGATATTGGGTCCGAGCAAAACGGAAGACGCAGGCGGCGGCTTCGGCAGTGGGACGGCGGAGACGTCCCACCGAAGCGGGCGACTGGAGTACATCGAACTCACCAGCGCCCGGAGAGACCAGACGGCGCCAATATTCCTGGTCGAGTTGGTGGAGTTTTTCGACCGCGTCGGCAAGCGAGAACGAGGAGGTGGCTTGCAGTAAGAAGCCAAGAGCGCCACTTTCGAGTTCCAAATCAAGGGCGAGCACGGCGGAATCGATCTGGCGCTTGAGGCGGGAGGCGAAACAACAGGCCAGCGAAGTTGTGCCGACGCCCCCTTTCACGCCGACGAAGCCGACCGAGCGGCAGGTAGACAGCGCAGGTGCTTCGGCGCCGGCATAGCGGCGCCGGGCGATGGCAAAGCGGGCGGAACGGGCGAGTTGGTCGGAGCTGAGTTCCATTTTCACAAGGAAATCCTGAGCGCCACGCGAGACGGCTTCGACGCCGATCGTATCGCTTTGCAACCCGGTGAGAACGATGATGGGGATGTGGGAATGTTTTTCAAAGACCCGGGCGAAGGTATCGAGTCCTTGACTATCGGGGAGGAAGAGGTCGAGCAGGATGAGGTCAGGCCGGTCCGGAGCGGCGAGGTGCTGCATCGCTTCGAGCAAAGACCGGGCCGATTGGACTTGAAACGTGAGGCCCTCCATTTCGAGCATCATTTGCTGAATGAGTTCGGAGTCGCCGGCGTTGTCCTCTACGAGCAGGACTTTGTAGCCAAAGGAAGTGGCGTGCATTTCTAACCTCGTTAAACACTTCGACACACATTTCAAGATTGTTAACGCAAGTTTTGAGGAGGAGGGCTTCGGCCCAGCGGGCAAGATGGTGGCGGGAGAACTGGATGGGGCGGGCGGGTGGGGCCTCTTTTTTGCAGAAGGCCGCGAAACTGTTCTTGAAGGCCGGCATCGCCTCCGCAGTAGCCAATGTAGCCTGCGACAGCAACGACTCGTACGCCCTGGCTGCCCGCAACGACTACTCCGCCATGGTCGGCATCGGTGCCGACCTAATTGGCATTGGCTCCGCGATGACCCTTTGGGGTCCCGGTGCGGGGACCACCGTCGTTGGTCTCGCTCCCGGCCTAGCCACGGTGCTCGTCGGCGGCATTCTTACGTTCGCCGGCTGGGTCACGTTTCTACACCTCAGACTCAGACCTCGAAACGTTCGTCTCCTGGAAGGGAACTTCGACGTCCAGCTCACTGCGCTGTGAACCCTCCTCGGTGCCTTCCAACTCGAAAGCAAAGGCCCCATGACGGTCCACCTCTGACTCGGGTTAATCCAGCCCGCCTTCAAGTTCTACATCGAGTTTGAGACTACCTGGAACGGAGACGCTGTCCACAAACCGAAGTTGTTGTTCGATGCCGGCACCCAGCAGATGACACACGTCTCGGGCAGCCCCGCAAACATCGGTACTATCACTTTTGGCGTGTCCGAGAAGCGCCATGCTATTGAAGCCGAGGGGCATTACCCGCCGGGCAAGAAACCCGCCGACAAGGACATTTTCAGGTGCCGCTCTCGCGGTGCTAGGTCTATCTCGACTTGAACGGCGATGGCGCGTCCCTCTTTCCGCGCTCGAAAACCTGGGTGGCTCACAAGACCTTCTCAATGGACAACGGCCTGAACGAGAACATCACCAGCGGCAGCGAGTTTTAGGCCAATCGAGCTTTCCTTGTTAGGCGTCCGAAGCGCGATAGCTGTCCTCGGCATAGGATAGAGGAGTCGCTATGAAAACGCTCTTTCTCCTTTCGATGCTGGCTCTAGGTGCCTTCGCCGCTCCGCGGCAATTTGATGTCGTCGTGTATGGCTGCACATCGGGGGCCGTGACGGCGGCGGTGCAGACGAAGAAGATGGGCAAGACCGTGGTCCTGGTTTGCCCGGAGAAGCACCTGGGCGGGTTGACGGCGGGGGGCTTGGGATGGACCGACTCCGGGAATAAGGCCGTCATCGGGGGGCTTTCGCGCGAGTTTTACCATCGCGTCTGGCAGCACTACGCCAAGCCGGAAGCCTGGAAATGGCAGAAGCAAGCCGAGTTCGGCAATCAGGGCCAAGGCACCGTCGCGCTCGATCAAGAATCGCGGACCATGTGGATCTTCGAGCCGCATGTGGCCGAACAGGTCTACGAACAGTGGGTGAACGAGATCAAGATCCCAGTGGTTCGGAACGCCTGGCTCGATCGGGCAAAAGGCGTCAAGAAGAAGGGCGACCGGATCGTTTCCATCACTATGCTCGACGGGAAGACCTACGCCGGGAAGATGTTCCTGGATGCGACTTACGAAGGCGACCTGATGGCTGCGGCTGGCGTCAGCTATCACGTGGGGCGGGAGGCGGTGAGCACTTACAACGAAAAGTGGGCCGGCGTACAAACGGGCGTGCTGCACCACCGGCACCATTTTGGGGCCGTGAAGACGGCGATTTCGCCCTATGTCGTGCCGGGTGACCCCAAGAGCGGGGTGCTGGCGCGGATCAGCACCGCGCCGCCCGGGAACTACGGGGAGGCCGATAACAAGATTCAGGCTTACTGCTTCCGGATGTGCCTGACGAAGGTGCCGGAGAACCGGGTTCCGTTTGCGAAGCCCGCCGGATATGACCCGAAGGAGTATGAGTTGATGGCTCGCATCTTCGAAGCCGGCTGGCGGGAGACGTTCCAGAAGTTCGATGCGATTCCGAACGGGAAGACGGATACGAACAACCATGGCCCTTTCAGCACGGACAACATCGGCCGGAACTGGGACTATCCGGAAGCGAGCTATGCGCGGCGGAAGGAGATTGAACAGGAACACGCGCAGTATCAGCAGGGGTGGCTTTATTTCATTGCGAATGACCCGCGGGTGCCGGAGGACG
Organism: Bryobacteraceae bacterium; assembly: GCA_046597015.1. GTDB lineage: Bacteria > Acidobacteriota > Terriglobia > Bryobacterales > Bryobacteraceae. The sequence continues at coordinate 13,544 of JBKJLJ010000107.1, read as the reverse complement.
TGAGGACCGAGATGGCGAAGTGGGGCCTGGCGAAGGATGAGTTCCAGGGGAGCGCCCATTGGCCGCACCAGATGTACATCCGCGAGGCGCGGCGGATGACGGGGCAGTATGTGATGACCGAGAATGAACTGCTGAAAAAGCGGGCGACGCCGGAGCCGGTGGGGATGGGTTCGTACGGGATGGATTCGCACAATATTCAGCGCTACATTACGCCGGAAGGCTACGTGCAGAACGAGGGCGATATCGGGGTGAGCACGAATGGGCCTTATCAGATCTCGTATGGGTCGCTCGTGCCGAAGCGGGGGCAGGTGGCCAATTTGCTGGTGCCGGTTTGCCTATCGAGTTCGCATATCGCTTACGGCTCGATCCGGATGGAGCCGGTGTTTATGATTCTGGGCCAGTCGGCGGCGACAGCGGCGGTGATGGCGATCGAAAAGGGCTTGGCGGTGCAGGATGTGCCGTATGCCGAGCTGCGGGGAAGGCTGGAAAAAGATGGGCAGGTGCTCGATTACCGGGCGGCTAAATAGCCGAGACCGGTGAGAAAATCGAGCATGCGGCGGGTGGTTTTGTCGTAGTATTCGTTGTTGGCGCGACCGTGGTTGAAGAAGCCGTGGGTCTGGCCGGGGTAGGAGACGAGTTCGCATTTTGCGCCCAGGGAGACGGCTTTATCCCGATAGAGTTCGGCGGTGCGGAAGGGGACGGTGGTATCGGCTTCGCCGTGAAAAATGATGGTGGGCGGGGCTCCGCGTTGGAGATGGTGGAAGGGGGAGAGGTCGACGGCGGGGACGCCGAAGCGTTCCTCGGAGAGGCGGATGGAGTCCACCGGAAGGTCGACGTTGGGGACGGCGCCGAGGACGAGGGCGGGGTTAAACAGGACGAGAGCGTTGGGGCGGGAGCTGGCTTTTGCGATCTCGCTGGCTTCTTCAAAGCCGGGGACGGTGGCGGTGGGGGCGGCGAGGTGGCCCCCGGCGGAGCCTCCGCCGGCGGCGATGCGGTTGGGGTCGATGCCCAGCCGCTTGGCGTTGAGCCGGACGTAGCGGAGGGCCGATTTGGCGTCGCGGACGCAGGAATCGACTTTGACCTGATGGCGGGAGGCGACGCGGTAGTCGGCGGTGATGGCGACCATGCCGCGGGAGGCGAGGAGCTTGGCTTGGTTTTCAAATTGAGCGGGGGAGCCGTTAGCCCAGCCGCCGCCGAAGTAGAAGACGATGGCGGGGCGGGAGTCCGTGGCGGCGTGGCCGGCGGGGTTGTAAATCCAGAGGCGCAGTTCCAAATCGCCGATGCGCTGGTAGACTTCTTCGCGAGCACCGGCGAGAATGGGCGGATATTTCAAGGGTTGGGCGAAGGCTGGGAGGGCGAGGGCGGCGAGAAGGAGAGCAAGGCGCATGCAGAGATTATGTCGCAAGACGAGCTTTGGTAGTTTAGAGGCTATGCGTATTTGTTTTTCCCTCTTTTTGATGATGGCCGCAACCTTGAGCGCGGCGGAACCGAATCAGCTAACCGCGGAGGAGAAAGCGGCGGGCTGGAAGTTGCTGTTTGACGGTAAGTCGATGAAAGGTTGGGAGGACGTTCGGAAGGCGACGCCGCCGGGAGATGGTTGGGTGATTGAAGACGGCTGTTTGAAGTCGGTGCCGCACCCGAAGTTGCGGGAAGATCTGTTTTCCGCGGCGAAGTATGCGGATTTCGAACTGGCGTTTGAGTGGAAGATTTCTCCGGGCGGGAACAGCGGGGTGAAGTATCGGGTGCAGGATCGGTTCTGGTTGGATGAACGGCGGATGAAGGAGTTCAAGAAGTTTGAGGATTTGGCCAACGACGCGGTGCGGAACCGGAAGGGGACGCGGAAGGACGGGACGCAGGAGTACATCGTGGGCTTTGAGTATCAGGTGATCGACAACGCCAAGCACAAGGACGCGCAGCGGGGTGCTTACTATCAGGCGGGCGCACTGTATGGGATGGTTCCGGCGGCGCAGGCGGCTTCGAAGCCGGTAGGCGAGTTCAACCAGGCGCGGGTGATGGTGAAGGGGAAGCATTTCGAGCATTGGCTGAACGGGGTGAAGGTGGCGGAAGGGGAGATGGATTCGCCGGCGGCGCTGGCGAAGACGGCGGACCGGTGGACGAAGGAGTCGTTGATCTATCAGGCGCTGGCGAATCAGCCGGTGAAGATGTGCCCGATTACGCTGCAGAATCATGGGGACGCGGCGTGGTTTCGGAGTATTAAGATTCGGGCGCTGGGGAAATAGGGAGGGACTAGAGATGGCCCCAAGCGGCCGTTACCGGTTCGTGGGTTCTCGGTCTGATTTCTAGCGCCTGAGCGGCGGGCCGACGAATTCGGTAGCGTACTTGGCGCCGATCGCGGCCAGTTCAACAGGTTTGGGAGGAGCGTCTTGTGGCAGTCGAGAGAGTGCTCGAAAGAACCCTTCGGCGTCGAGACCAGGAGACAAGACGAAGAGAAGTCTGCTCGGCTGATCTGACACATTCACGAAAGCGTGGGGCGTGCCGCGTGGAACGGCCGCGGTCGTACCCATGGGTGCCTCAACGGTTTGCGATCCCACTTGAAAGCGGTAGTGGCCCTCCAGGACGTGGAAGAGCTCATCTTGCTGATGATGCACATGGAGCGCGGGACCCACTCCCGGCGGAGTCTCTTCGACAGCGAGAAAATAGAGGCCATTGGTTGCCGCGCTGGAAAGCTTCACGGTCATATGCGGCCCGAGGGTATCCATGCTCTCGCCTTCGTTGGATGCGGTAGTGATGGCTGTAAATAGGTTCATGACTGAATACCTTTATGGTTGTCCGACGTAGAGCACGAGTTTTCCTCGCGCCCGGCCCGATTCGCTCTGCTCGTGTGCCTTGCTCGCGTCGTTGAGAGCGAACTCCCCACCGATGATCGGGCGCAGCTTGCCCGTATCGACAACCTCGGCGATCTGCGTGAGTACGTCACCGCTGGGCTGAGTAAAGATAAATGTTCCACGGACGCCGGCTGCCTTGGCGCGTTCGGGCGACGGCGGCATCGCGGTGGCTACGAGCAGGCCACCGGGTTTGAGCACCGCCCAAGAGTCTTCTTGCGTCTGCCCGCCGATGGTGTCGAGCACCATATCCGCGTCGCGGACCCTGCTCTGGAACGGCGTGCTCCGATAGTCGATGACTTCATCCGCCCCGAGCGAACGTACGAGTTCAAGATTGTCGCGGGATGCCGTGCCGATGACGTAGGCACCGCGCCACTTGGCGAGTTGTACGGCGACCGAGCCAAGCCCTCCCGAAGCGCCGTGAATGAGCACGCGCTGACCGGCTGAGACCTGTCCCACGCTGATCACCGCCATCCAGGCCGCCTGGGCCGTCATGGGCAGCGCGGCCGCCTCCACGAAAGAGATCGTCTTCGGCTTCAGAGCGACTTGGGACTCTTTAACTGCCACGAACTCGGCGTAGGTACCGGGCGTTCCGAACGCCGGGCAGGTGAACACAGCGTCGCCGGGTTTGAAGCGGGTCACGTTGGCACCAATGGAGTCCACGATGCCCGACGCATCCCAGCCGAGCGTGGCAGGAAGCACAAGCGGGTGGCTCCGGGTCATCCCGCCGGCGCGGATCTTGCAGTCAATGGGATTTATCGAGGTGGCTACGACACGAATGAGAACTTCATCCGGGGTGGGGACGGGCTGAAGCGCGTCGACGAGGGTCAGAACGTCCGGATCCCCGTATTGATGGATGCGAATCGCTTTCATATTTTCGGTCCTGTTTTTGCCGCGCAAGAGGGATTCGGCTTGCGGCTCCAGCGGTTGTTGAGGAATGGGGGCATTTGATCGCCGCTGGGTTTTTCGGGGCCCTTCGGCGGTAACGTATGAGCCTCGGCCGGTTGGGAGTAGGCCATTGGGACCGGCTAAGGGCGACGCGCATACGGCGGGCCGGAGCCCGTCTGTGCCATGGTGGCGTCACTTTTGCAGGCTTGAAAGAGATTACTCATGGCCGAATCCTCCTTCTACGTCAGCAGCGGAAAAGCCACGGCGCCGGCTGGGCTGGCCCAATTCTTAACCAGCTCGGCGACGATGGCGTTGGTGCTGGTGAGGCGAACTCCGGCAGCCTCCATCCGTCGCCAAGACATCTCTTCCGCAATCTGATTCGACGACCCGCATGCATCGCAAACCACCTGGACGTGGAAGCCCTCTTCCAGCGCACTGATGGCTGGTGACACCATGCAAACGTCTGTGGTTACCCCCGCCATCACCAGATTGCGCCGGCCGGCGTTACGGCAGGCATTGGCAAAATTTTCGTCATCCCAGGCATTGACCACACCCTGGCGTTTGATGCGGGCGGCGAAGGCTTCCGGCAGGATGGATTTCAGTTCGGGCATGAGGGGCCCCTGAACATTCACGTTAGTTTCCTGACTTGACGTGAGCACCACCGGCATTCCGGTCCCCTGGGCGAACTTCGCCAGGATGATCACATTCCTTTGCAGTAATTCGAGCGGAGTGGAGCTGGCCCAAGTGTTGGTCCCGACCTGATGGTCGACCAGGATCACGGCGGTGTATTCGAGGTTGAATCTGAGCATGAAGTGTCTCCTTTTGCTGTCCCATTGACGCGAGGGCGCAGTTGACAGCGTGCTGTCAAATTACAGCATTGACAGCACGCTGTCAAGTTGAAAGAATAAACGAGATGAGGAAGGGCTTCTACACGGGGCACACTGAGGAGGGGGCGGTGATGACCCAGTTCATCCTAGCGTCCTTCCGATTACACGGCTTGCTACTTGCCGCGGGCGCCCGGCTGACACAAAGCGTGGGCCTAACCAGTGCCCGTTGGCAGGTCTTAAGCGCCGTCGCCCGCTCTTCCGAGCCCAGAACAGTTGCCTGGGTCGCTCGCGACATGGGTCTGGCACGGCAATCTGTTCAGCGGGTCGTGGACGATCTCGCAGCGGCCGGGCTACTCTCGTTTGATCCCAACCCCCGCCATAAACGCGCGACCTTGTTAGTACTCACCGATCGAGGACACCTGGCGTTTGAGGCGATGACACGATTGCAGGTTCCCTGGGCCAACGGCTTAGCGGAGGGGACGAAGGTTCGGGAAATTGAGTCGGCACTCTTTGTTGTAGAAGGGCTTTGTCGGCAACTGCAAGAGAACGCGCCTTCCGGAGAATAAGAATAGCTCCTTTGTAAGCGCATAGGGAGCCGAAGACCAGCGCCCGTCCCTGCACGGTACCAAGTCGCAGTCCGCTCGCGCCAAATGGGTTGTAAAGCGACCGATTAGCGGAAGAGTTGCGGGGCGAGGGTGGAGAGGGAGCGCCGCCAGACGAGCCAGGTGTGGGCACCTTCGGTGACCACATACTCATGCTTCACGTTGCGCTCTTTCAGGAACGCCACGAACTTGTTGTTGGCGTCGAGGAGGCGGTCGTCCTTGCCGCAGGCGATCCAGAGGAGTTTGAGCTGGTCGTTGGCTTTGGCCGTGAGATTGGGGAAAGTCTGCGGGAAATCCGCGGGGACGCCGCCCGAGCTGAAAGCCCCGAGTTGGGAAAACGTTTCGAGATGGTTCAGACCGACAACGAGGGTTTCGGCTCCGCCCATCGATAGACCCGCTAGCGCGCGTTGGCTGCGGTTGGTGGAGGCTCGGTAGGTCTTCTCCACTGTCGGGATTACCTCTTTTAAAAGCGACTCGCCAAACAGATCGAAGCTCTTTTTGCCGACCGTGCGGTTCTGGAGTACCTCCATCGTGCCGTAGCCGAGGGTCATGACGACGAGCATAGGCTTGGCTTTTCCTTGGGCGATGAGGTTGTCCAGAATCACATGGGCCTGGCCGACGGAGGTCCAACCGCTGGCATCGTCCGAGAAGCCGTGGAGCAGGTACAGGACGGGGTATTTCGTCTTGGCCTTGGGGTCGTAGCCGGGCGGGGTATAGACGAAGAAATCGCGCTGGTCCTGGCAGATGGCGGAGCGGAAGAAGTGGTGATGAACGGTACCCCGCGGCACGTCGCGTGTCTCCCACAGCAGAGAGGCATCGCCAGAGGGGACATGGAACATGCTCGTGGTGCCGAGCAGGTTCGGCTTCATGGAGGGATTACCGGGGTCGATCAGACTCACACCGTCGGCGTTAAAGGAGTAGCCGTACATGTCGGGGGCGAGCGCTTCCGTTGTGACGGACCAGACTCCTTTGTCGTCCTTCGTCATCTCGACAGGGCGGCCGCCTTCGCGGTTCAGGGTGACCTTCGCGGCGTTCGGCGCGCGGAAGCGAAGGGTGACCCGGCGGTCGGGATGGACCTCCGGCGAAACTAGACGAGGCGGGGGAGCTTGGGCCAGTAAAGCAAAGGGGACGAGGAAGAGGAGTGCGCACATTACGTACGGATTCTATCCTATGAAGACGCATGGAACGAATCCCTTTAGGCAAACTCTGTTATGAGTTCAATCGGTTGGATACGCCGCTGGCACGGGTGGAACCGGGCACACGATTGGTGGTGGAGAGTCAGGACGCTTTCTCGGGGCAAATCCGGACGGAGGCCGATCGGCGGAATAAGGTTACGATGCCGTATTCGAACCCGACGACGGGGCCGATCTACGTGAGCGGTGCAGAGAAGGGCGACGCGCTGGCGGTGACGATTCACAGCATTCGGCCAACGCGGGGGGAGTGCTACACGCGGACGTCGGATCCGAAGATGCTGGCCGAGTGGTTGGGCATGGATTGCCCGCACGGGACACATGTTTGCGCGATTACCGACGAAGGAATTCACTGGAATGAAACGGTGACGATTCCCTATCGACCGATGTTGGGGTGTATCGGCACGGCGCCGGATTGGGGGGTGCCGACGACGAACCCGGCGGGGCCGCACGGGGGGAATATGGACATTGTGGAGGTGGCTCCGGGGAGCACGCTGTATTTGCCGGTGTTTGTGCCGGGAGCGCTTTTGTATTTGGGCGATGCGCATGCGGCGATGGGCCACGGGGAGCTATCGGCTTCGGGGCTGGAGATGCCGGCGGAGACCGAAATTACGGTGGGTGTGAAAAAGGGCTGGACGATTCCGGGTCCGCGGATTGAGAACGAGACGGAGCTGGTTTGCGTATCGTCGGCGACGCCGCTGGAACGGGGAATCGCGCAGGCCTATGCGTGGCTGATTTTTTGGATGGAGGCTGACTATGGATGGGACCGATGGAAGGCGTATGATTTGCTGACCCATGCGGGGCAGATCTCGGTGGGGTACTACAGCGGGGGCGCGGTGGCCGGGAAGATTGCGAAGAGGTACCTATGAACGGGACGCGGATTCGATTGGTGGAAGTGATGCCGATTCGGGCGCCGCGGAAGGAGGCGGTGCGGTCTGGGCTGAACCTGGCGGATCCGGTGACGGCTTCCGAGTTCGGAATTGTGCGGATTCTGACCGAGGACGGGGTGGAGGGATTGGGGGAGATATCGATTACGTTTCCGCGGATTGGCTTTTCGCTGTGCCATGCGGCGAAGCGGATGCTGGCTCCGGCGATTACAGGGATGGACGCCTTGGCGACGCCGCTGGTGCTGGCGGAGATTGACCGGGTGATGGGCGGGGAGTTGAGCGCGCCGTATCTGCGGGCGGCGTTTGAGATGGCGCTGTTGGACATTACGGGGAAGCATTTCGGGGTGCCGGTGTGGGCATTGCTAGGGGGGCGGATGCGAGAGCGGGCGGGACTCGCGTGGGGGATCTATCAAAAGTCCCCGGAGGAGATGGCGGCGGACGCGGCGGCGGGATGGGCGGCGGGGTTTCAGGCGATCAAGCTGAAGGTGGGTCGGCGGCTGGAGGAGGATTTAGCGGCGGTGACGGCGGTAGCAAGGGCTGTGGAGGTGCCCTTGCGTTTGGACGCGAACATGGCGTGGCCCAGTACGGCGGAGGCGGCGCGGGCGATGCGGACGCTCGCAGGGGCGGCGCGGGTCGCCTGGTTCGAACAACCGTTGGGGAAGCGGAACCTGGAGGGTCTGCGGGCGTTGCGGCAGCAGACGGGGTTGCCGGTGATGGCGGATGAGAGCTGCCAAACGTTGCGGGACGCTTACGAGTTGGCGCGGACGGAGGCGGCCGACGTGTGGAACGTGTACGTGGCCGAGGCGGGTGGATTGCGGGCGGCGGCGGAGATTTTCAGTTTGGGAGCGGCGGTGGGGGTGCCGTGCATTCTGGGCAGCCAGGCGGAGATGGGGATTGCGACAGCGGCCTGCGCGCACTTGGCGGTGGCGCTGCCGTGGTTGCCGTATGCGATTGAGACGTTCGGGCCGTTGCGGTACGAACGGGACATCATTGCCGGGCCGGGGATGATTACGGGTGGTTGGTTGACGCCGCCGCCGGGGCCGGGGTTGGGGGTGGAGTTGGATTGGGACGCGGTGAAATCTATGATGGTGGAAATATGAACGAGCGAAAGATGATTGATTGCCACACCCACTTAATGTGGTATCCGGACCATATCAGCGAGCAGTACGCCGAGGAGGCGCTGGCTGCGAAGCTCGTGAAGCTGAAGCGGAGCGGAGGGTTGGCGTATGCGGCAAACCTGGATAAGCACGTTTATGACTCGACGCCGGAGACTCATTTGAAGGCATCGGAGGGGATGGCGCACGTGGTGGTGTTTGGGTTGCAGGCCAAGGCTTGCGGGCTGGATATTCCGAATGAGGTGATTGCCGACTATGTCGCGCAGCATCCGGGGCGGATGGAGGGCTGGGCGTCGGTGGACCCGACGCGGCCGGACTGCATTGAGCACTTGGACTATTGCGTGGACACGCTGAAGCTGAAGGGCCTGAAACTGGGGCCGGTGTACCAGCACTTTGACCCGCAGGACCGAAAGCACTGGCCGTTTTTCAAACGCGTGCAGCACCATGGCTTGCCGACTATGTGGCACCAGGGGACGACGTTTCCTTCCGCGGCGAAGTTGAAATGGGGGCTGCCTTTGCAACTGGAGGACCTGGCGATGGACTTCCCGGATATGAAGATGATCATTGCGCACATGGGGCATCCGTGGGAGACGGATTTGATCGTGCTGATTCGCAAGTGCCCCAATTTGTATACCGACATTAGCGCGGTGCACTATCGACCGTGGCGCTATTGGCAGGCGATGGTGACGGCGATGGAGTACGGGGTGGAGCACAAGATTCTGCCGGGGTCGGACTTTCCTTCGGGTACGATGGCGAATATCGTCGCGGGGTTGCGGAACGTGAACCAGGTGGTGGAGGGGACGAAGCTGCCTACGATTCCGGAGGAGGTGCAGGATATGATTCTGTACGAGAACTGGAAGGCGTTTTTCCCGGATTGGGCGTGAGGAAGTAGGGGAGGAGGGTGAAGACCAGGAGGGCCGCGTAATAGACGAGGCGGGGGAGGAGCGGTTGGGGGAAGGCTATTTGGGACAGGGTGAGGTGGCGGAGAAACACGCCGACGGAAACTTCGGCGACCAGGGTGAAGGCGAGGGCGATGAGCCCGGCGGGTAGGGCGGCGCGAGGGGCCAGCCGCGGGACAAGCCAGCGGGCGGCGAACCAGATCGCTACGAGCATGAAGGGAGTTTCGAGGAGTTCGGCGGTGGGCGCGCCTAAGACGGGGACAACGAGGAAAACGCGAAGGGTTCCAAGCACGAAGCCGGTGCCGAATACGAGGAGAAAGTAGACGGCGCCGGCCCGGAGAGGAAGCATTAGAAACCGATCGTGATGATGGCTTCGATCTGGTTGCGTTTGCTGACTGTGGAGAAGGAGTTGAAGCTTTCTCCCAGCCAGCGCGTAAAGCGAACACTCGGCATGACCCGAATGCCAAACTGGTCGATCAACTGGCCGCCGAACCCGGCGACGAGCCCCCGGACATTCTGATTCGGGACGGTGGGTTTGCAGCAGGTCGGTTCCTCGGCACCAAGGGTGGTGACGACGCTGGACTTGACGTTCGAAACCTTGCGCATCACGCCGCCGCCTTCAACGAACCAGCGGCCGCCGGCCTTCTCGCGATCTTTGCCGAAGAAGCGGACGGTGACCGGGATGTCATAGAAGCGAGCGCGGGTGTCTTCAAACACGGTGGCGAAGCGGCGTTCGTCAGCGGCGGTAAGCGGACTATCGACGCCGCTGAACACTTCGCCTTCGCGGGTGTAGGCAACGCGCCGGAAGAAGAAGCCGACGGTGGCCGCGAACCGACTGGTGATGAGTACTTGACCGATGCCGCCGTAGCCAACGCGATAGCGCTGAACGGTGGTCGCGTAGTTGCCGACGGTGGGAGGGGAGGTGACGGAGCGGGAGAGCGTGCCGTTATTCAACGTGTCGAGCACCATGACCGAGAGGCCAGCCCCGAGCGAGAAACGGCGCACGTATTTAATGCGCTTTTCCATCGGCTGGGCGTTGGCGGAAGGGGCGGGCGCCGGGGTAGGGGCCGGAGCCTGGGCCTGGAGTCCGGTGACACCCAGACAGAACATCGCCATGAGGGTGGCGGACCATTTCGAAATATTCAACATTCGCGTATCAACAATTTTAGCGTACCCGTGATACAACCTCTAGACGATGATTGCTAGCCGCGTTCGTTACAAAGTCCTCGCTTTCGGGGTGGCCCTGGGTGCCATTACGTATATGGATCGCATTGCGATTTCGATCACCTCGAAGCAGATCACCCACGATTTAGGATTGACTGATCAGCAAATGGGCTATGTTTTTAGCGCTTTTACGCTGGCTTACGGGTTGTTCGAGATCCCGACGGGTTGGTGGGGCGACAAGGTGGGAACCCGCAGTGTGCTGATGCGGATTGTGTCCTGGTGGTCGATGTTCACGATGCTCACGGCGGCCGCGTGGAGCTTCGGAAGTTTACTTGTAGTCCGGTTTTTGTTTGGAATCGGGGAGGCCGGGGCGTGGCCGAATTCGGCAAAGACGTTTTCCCGATGGTTTCCGAAGACGGAGCGGGGGCGGGCGCAGGGCATCTTTTTCATGGGGGCGCACGGGGGCGGAGCTTACTCGCCGCTGCTGATTGCGTGGATGTTGACGTTTCTTCCCTGGCGCATGGTGTTCGTGGTTTTAGGTTCGGTCGGGTTCGTTTGGGCGTTCGCGTGGTATCGCTGGTTTCGCAGTGAGCCGGCGGATCACCCGGAAGTGAACGCGGCGGAACTGGCGCTGATCATGGAGGGCCGGGAGGAGCACGCCGGGCACGGCAATGTACCGTGGGGCAATATTCTCCGGGATCGAAACGTGATGCTGCTGTGCGTAATGTACTTCGTACAGACGTACGGTTTCTACTTTTATCTGACGTGGATGCCGACGTACCTGGAGCGGATTCGAGGGTTCAAGGCGACGGATTTAGGTTTGTTCGCCGGGGCGCCGATGGTGGCTTGCATGGTGGCCGATCTGACCGGCGGCATTGCCACCGATGCGATGACCAAGCGTTTTGGGCTACGGCTAGGACGGACGATTGCGGGGGGTAGCGGGTTCGTTTTTGCGGGATTGTTCACGATCCTCGGGGCGGGCGCGGCGGATCCGACGACCGCCGCCCTGTACCTGGCGCTGGGCGCTGGGTGGGGAGCGTTTTGTTTAGGAGCGGCTTGGGGAACGTGTTTGGATATTTCGGGCCCGCATGCGGGGGTGGTGGGAGCGGTGATGAACACGGCGGGGCAGATTGGCGGATTTTTGAGTCCGATTGTGCTTGCCTACTTGATCCGCGAGACGGGCGATTGGAATACGCCGTTGAACCTGACCGGCGCGCTGCTATTGCTTGGGGCCGTTTGCTGGATCTTTATTAACCCGACGCGGAAGATCGCTTTACACTAGACCGTATGCGCTTTCTCGTCGTTGCCCTGTTTTCCTTTTCGTTGCTGGCCCAGCCGGCAAAACCGGTGGTGGAGCCCCCGCCCGTACAGAAAAAAAGTTCGATTGTGATCGGCGGCAAAACCCTGAACTACACGACGACGACCGGGCGGATGCCGCTGCTCACCGAGGCGGGCGAGCCGGAGGCGCACATGTTTTATGTGGCGTATACGCTGGATACGCCGACGCCGGTGAACAAGCGGCCGCTGATGGTAGCTTTCAACGGAGGGCCGGGGTCGGCGACCGTGTGGCTGCACTTGGGGGTGCTGGGACCGCGCTATATTCCGATGCAGGATGACGGGTCGTATCCTCCTCCGCCGTATCAGGTGAAGGACAACCCGCAGACGTTTCTGCCGTTTACGGACATGGTGTTTGTGGATCCGGTGGGGACGGGATACTCCCGGGCGGCCAAGCCCGAATTGGGCAAGAAGTTCTGGGGGGTGCAGGGGGATATTTCGAGCGTCGGGGAGTTCATTCGACTGTACCTGGGAAGGTATAACCGCTGGGCCTCGCCGTTGTATCTGATCGGGGAAAGTTACGGCACGTTCCGCGCGGCCGGGCTGTCCGGTTGGCTGGTGGATCGGGGTATGGCGTGCAACGGCATCGTGCTGGTCTCGTCGATTTTGCAGTATCAGACGGCGCGGTTTTCGAAGGGCAACGATCTGCCGTATCCGCTGTTTCTCCCGACCTATACCGCCATTGCCTGGTACCACAAGAAGCTGCCGGCTTCGCTGCAGCAGGCCGGATTGAAAGAAGCGACCGCGGAGGCGGAGAAGTTCGCGTTGAATGAGTACTCGGTGGCTTTGATGAAGGGCGACCGGCTGACGGCGGAGGAGCGGCAAGCGACGCTCGACAAGTTAAGCCGGCTGACGGGATTGGGCAAGGAGTATCTGGAACGGAACAATCTGCGGCCGGAGATTATGCATTTCATAAAGGAGTTACGGCGGAGCGAGGGGAAGGTGGTTGGGCGCTTGGATGGCCGGTTGACGGCGGTGGAAGGAAACAACGGGGACGAGGTGGCGGGGTTTGACCCATCGATGACGGCGATTCGGGCGCCTTATACGGCGGCGTTTAACGACTACGCGCGGCGGGAGTTGGGCTATGAGTCCGATCTGCAATATTACATTTTGGGTGGGGGTATTGGGCCTTGGGACTACGGGGCGGGCGGGCAGAACAAGTATGTTGAAACGGCCGATATTTTGCGCGATGCGTTTGCGAAGAATCCGTACATGAAGGTGTATATCGGGTCGGGCTATTACGACTTGGCGACGCCTTATTTTGCGACGGAGTATACGTTTAGCCATATGGGTTTGCCGGCGGAGTACAAGAAGAACATCACGACACGGATGTACGAAGCGGGGCATATGTTTTATAGCGTGAAGCCGGCGCTGGCTCAGTTGAGCAAGGACGTCGAGGCGATGGTGACGGGAGTACGATAGGGGTATGGCTACCGTACCGATTCCTCGAATTAGCCCCGATGAGTACATGAAACTCGAAGAAGAGACGGGGGAGCGGTTCGAGTATTTGAACGGCGAAGTGTTTGCGATGAGCGGGGGGAAGTTTCCGCACGGTCAGATTTCGGCGCGATTACTAGGAGGGCTTCAGCGGTTGCTGGAAGGGAAGGGCTGCGAGACACTGGGCTCGGACGTGCGGATCGTGGTGCTGGCGACGGGCCTAGAGACCTACCCGGACGTCTCGGTGGTCTGCGGAGAGCCCCAGTTTGGCGGAACGCATTCAATGGCGGTGGCGAACCCTGTCGTGCTCATCGAAGTACTTTCCAAGTCGACCGAAGCGTACGACCGGGGAGAGAA
>JBKJLJ010000022.1:0-2506 GCA_046597015.1 Bryobacteraceae bacterium | reverse complement strand
TGTCGACTCCGCGCAGGTCATCGCCGCCCTGGTTCCAGGAGGCGAGGTCTGTAAGAAATGAACTTCCGGGAGCCATTTGCAGGAGCTGGTTGTCCGGCGGCAGGGCGGCGTGACCGCCGAAGTTCGGGGTGGAGACAGAGATCCACTTTCGAATCTTGTGATTCCCGGGGGGGCGGAAGGACGCCGCATTTTCCGCTTTGCCAGTGAGGTAAGAACGGATAATCAGACCGCCCATGCTGTGGGAGAGCAAGTCGAACGCGGGGATCGGCACTCCCGCGGAGTCACGTTGGCTGTTCAGAAACGCGGCGAGTGCGTCACCGAGACGTTCGATCGAGCATTTTCGACACTGCTGACAGTTCTCGAAGATCAGCGTAGTCGATCCGGCATTGCGCAGTTGGGCGGCAATCGGAAATGTATCGTTCGACGGGCAGGGAGAGACCCATCCGTTGAGAACCACGATGGGGGGAGCGGGCGAGTCTACGGGGCGCGGCGGGTCGACGGAGATAGCCGCGAACGGGCGGCCATCGACGCGAATTTCGTAAGCGCCGGGCGGGGTGGCAGTGGGGATGGCGATTCCATCGCCATCAAATGCCCACGGAAACGCTGGTTCCGGATGCACGGAGACCACCCGGGCGCTTGACGGAGGGCTTACGGGAAGATTCGCCGATTCGCCGGCACGAACTGTGGTGTGCGGAAGCGAGGGTGCCTGCGCGAAGAGTCGCGCGAGCGCCAGGCCAGCGAGTAGCAATCGCATTTGGGGATACCAACCTCTCGTAAGGACATGCGGATTAGCGGCACCGAACAGCCGAAAGATTGTTCGTTCCGGATCGGCGGTTTAGTACCAGTACTTTTTGCTTCGAACAGGCGTCGGCTGTTTTGACCATGGTTGCCGCATGTCCAGGGTAGAACGGAGTTTTCTATCATGCGTTCGCATTTACTTTTCGCATCCATTTCCTTCGCGGCGGCCCTGTGGGGCGGAGATCCGGCCTCTTCGCCGGCGCTGCGCCAAGCGCTGATTATCGAGAATGCCGGGCAGTTTCCGGCGGAGGTCCAATACGCGATCCAGCAGGGCGGCGATACGCTTTGGGTCACCAAGGAGTCGCTGTGGCTATCGAAACACGGGAAGGATGGGCGAGTTGATCTGCGGATTGACTTCGAGGATGCCAATCCGATCGACATTCGGCCGACGGGCCATTCGGCGACGAAGGTCTCCTATTTTATCGGCAATGACGACAGCAAATGGCATCCGGATGTTCCTGTTTACACGGGGCTGAAGTTCCGGAATCTTTACGATGGGGTGGATCTGGAGATTGGGACTGAGGCCGGGAAGTTGGAGTGGCGGTGGACGGTCGGCCGGGGGGCTAAGGTGCCGGGACGGTCGGCGATTCGAGTGTCGGGCGGAGACCGGGTTACCGAGACCGTCGAGGGATTGGAGATTGGTTCGGCAATTGGAGAGTTTACGCTGCGTCATCCGGCTCCGTATGACGGTGACGGGAATTGGATTGGGGGGAAAGCGAATACGCGGAATGCCGGAGCCGAGGACCTGATTTGGTCGACTTATCTTGGATTCATTCATCAACAGAACGCGCACAACACGGCCATCGATTCATCCGGTGCCGTTTATGTGGCTCGTTATAACGGCGTCGAGACGTTTCCTGTGACGGCGGGGGCGTTTCAAAGTTCCCCGCCAGGGAGGAGTGATGTGGTTGTCCTGAAGCTGAATTCTGCGGGGAACGGTCTCCTCTATGCGACTTATCTCGGCGGTTCTGGGGATGATTCAGCCTATGCGATTAAGGTCGACCCGAGCGGCAGCGCGATTGTAGGTGGACTGACTACGTCGTCTGACTTTCCGGTACTCTTCTCGGCACCGAGGAAAATCCTGCAAGGACAAGACGGATTTTTGATCAAGCTTAACCAGACAGGAACAAGCCTGCTTGCTGCTACTTTGATAGGCGGTTTCGATTCCGACTGGGTAGATCAGATTGTTGTTACTTCTGAATCCAAGATCGTCGTGGCCGGGTATACAAAAAGCGTTACGTTATTTGGCGTCAGCAACTCGTGCCGGGAGAAGTTTCATCCGAATGAAAATTGCGGATTCATTGTCGTTTTGAATTCGCTCGGCACACAAATCGAGAGAATCTCCTTCTTTGGTACCACTTTGGGCTTTATGAAGATAAAGGCCATTACCGCGGCCGCTACGGGGGACATCTTTGTTGCAGGCGAATACAGTGCTGGTGAACCGACTGCAACCTTGAGTTTAACTTTTTTTCCTTCCCTTACTTATCTAAACGACGCTAGGTCAAAGTTTAATAACCGCAATGGCTATTTCGTGAAGCTGAATCCGGAGGGGGTCCAGACCTCTTGCGCGATTGGCGGGGGCGGCGAGGACTCTATCGACGCAATCGCCATTAACGCCGCAGGCAGGGTTGTCGTCGCAGGATACACGAATTCCACCGACTTCCCTGTCACGGCCGGTGTGATCCGGCAGTACGGATCGGGGGGCGAG
>JBKJLJ010000815.1:0-4447 GCA_046597015.1 Bryobacteraceae bacterium | reverse complement strand
GGAGAGCTTGGGACCGGTTTGGCCAGCAGCTACGGTCTTGAAGGCAGTAGATACGCGATCGAATTCCGATTCGACTTGGAGGATGATCTGCTGGGCCGATTCGATTTGATGGGGGGTTCCCGTGAGTTCATCGGTAACTCTCTGCGGGGGAATTACGGCAGAGGGCGACAGGGATTCGGTGATGGCGGCCTCCTCTGGGACGTTCGGATGAGCCTATAGACCGCTCTGATTATGAGTGATCGCCGTGCGAATGTCAAGTGGGAGTGTTATCTCATACAAGATGAGCGTGAAAGCGAAAAGAAGCGACAGGCTGGGGATTGCTGATAAGCAGGAACCATGGGGAACGAATCAGCCTGGATTAGATTCGGCGATTTCTAGAGGCGAGCGAAGAGGTTAGGTTTCACGCGCGGAACCGCGCGGAAAGATATGCCTGGATCGAAGGAGTTTTGCGAGGCCAGGGCTACGCGGATTTCGGGAAGACGGCCATGGGACTGGTTCGCAGATACATCGAGAAGATGATCCTGCACCGCGAGTTCCACGACTTCGGGGATGCCCGTTCAAGCGGCTATCCGAACTATCGGAGCCGACGCGAACCAAGCAGGTTGCCAGCGGAGAGCGCCGCAAGACGGATGCGTTTACAAACGATGGCATCGAAACGTTTTCGGCTAACTCCGGAAGCGTCGATCTGATGCTGAACGGACGCCGGGCAGCCTGGCTGATGCAGACCTATTTGCCAGAGATCGCGAACGTGCGGCGAGCAGCGGGCAGGAGAGTTCGGCGAGTCGCGTTTTCACTCCTGTCGATGGCCCGCCATTGATGGCGCCAGCTGACTTTACGGCAGCGGCCTTTGGTTTGTGGTCCCAGAGCCGGCAACGTACCTGGCAATGGGCGGGGCTTGCTGATTCTCGGCTTGGCGCGGCGCCCACGAAACTCCGATTCAGCTGGGCGCAGTATACTGCCTACATGGCAGCCCGCTCCCCAGCAAACATAGGAGAGTTAGTCGAACTGCGGGAGCTTGCTCCGGGTTCGTTACATCCTCTTCTACAAGAGGAGATCGCAGTCTGGCGACGGGACTTGCGTTGGGATTTTCATTCCTCGGCGGCGCTGGTCCGTAAGTTCGCCGACGAGCAAACCCTAGGCGGCCATGCCTTAATTTCTGGTCGCGACGTTCTCGGCTATGCATACACCGTAGCCGAGAACGGCAAGGGTCTAGTGGGCGACCTCTTCGTGAGGGAGGCGTTCCAGTCGGTTGAGGCCGAAAACCGGCTGCTGGCCGCTTGCGTTGATTCACTGGCTAAGATGCGCAGCATCAACCGCATCGAATCGCAGATTTTGCTGCTCGAACATCCGCGGCGGATGCCAGCCGCTTACGACGCGCACCTGAAGCTGCACGAGCGTCAGTTTATGCACTGCTCGCTGCAGCCGTGGCCGGCCTGGCCGATTGGTCCGTCGGCCGGAAGATTGGATTTGGACACCTGGCAGGATCGTTATCGGGACGATGCCGCGCGGATGCTGGCCGATGCCTACGACGGGCACGTGGATAGCCTGATCAACGACCAGTACCGCAGCGTGAGTGGGGCGCGGCAGTTTTTGACAAATATCGTTGAGTATCCCGGCTGTGGGCGCTTTGACGAAGGTTCTTCGTGGTTGGCGTGGAGCCGCGATACAGGCCGGCTGGTGGGCGCTTGCTTAGCAAGCCGGGTGGCGGAGGACGTTGGCCATATCACGCAGGTTTGTGTCGCCCCGGGGATGCGGGGGCGCGGGGTGGGCTACGAGCTGATGATCCGTTCGATGCGATCGATGGCCGAGAGCGGATGTACGCACTGCAGCTTGACGGTGACGAGTGCGAACCAGGGCGCGATTGGGCTCTATCGGCGCATGGGCTTTGAGCTCCGCCGGCGGTTTGCGGCGATGGTGTGGGACGGGTTCAACCCGCCCAAACGCGGCTTTTTCTTCTAACGCCTGAGCGGAAGAAACTCGGCGAGCACTGCCTGGCGAAGCAGTTTAGGCGGCAGCAGTCCCTGGCTTAAAATGAAGTCGTGAAAAGGGCGCGCCTTGAACTTCGGGCCGAGTGCTTTCTCCACCTCTTGCCGCAGTGCCAGCAGGTTGAGGTAGCCGTAAAAATAGGAAGTGGCTTGAGCCGGAGCACGGAACATGTACCGTTCCGTCTCCTGGGTCACCATCGCTTCGGATACGACGACGTCTTCGAGCAGGATCCGGCGGGCCTCGGCCGGAGTCATTTTGCCCATGTGAAGTTCGGGGTCAATATAGGCGCGGGCGGAACGCAGCAGTCGATGCTGGAGCGAGATCAGCTGGCCTTCGAGCGGGAAGTAGGGCATGGTCATCCATTCGGAGTAGAGCCCCCAGCCTTCGACGTTGACCGAGTTGAAAGCAAATACCGCGCGAGCGGTGGAGACGCCGCGTTCGACCATCGTGGCGAACTGCATTTCATGGCCGGGACGGGCTTCATGGGCGGTGAGGGTCCAGGAAGCGGCAGCGAAAGTGAAATCGTCGTATTGCTGCGCGTTGCCATTGGAAACCGGAACTTTCAACGGCAGGACGAATTCGCCCGCTTCGCCCGTGTTGCCGATCAGGCGCGGGGGCCGCATGTTGGGCGCCGGTTGTTGGGCTGACTCCGCGGCCGAGGCAAGTCGCATGCGGGCCTCGCGGTCGGGGAGCGTGACGAGATCATGGGTGCGGACGATCTTCTCCAGATCCTTAATGCGGCCGACGTAATGGGCGAAAATGTCCTCGCCGTTGAACTGTTCTTTCTTCAACTCGCGGATGACGGCGCGGTAGTCGGTCTGCTTCCAGTCGCGCGCCGCGGCGACCTTCGGAGCGATTACCTGCATTTGCTTTTGAAGGTCCGTGAAAGCCGTACGCGCGCGAGCGGTGAGTTCGGTCGCGGGGATATCGACGCCATATTGCTTGAGGCTAAAGGCGTAGAGATCGGGAGGAAGCTTAAAATCGGTGCGGGACACGGGGAGGACGTCTTGACGCAGGAACTTTTCGTAAGCGGTGAGCTGGACTTTGAGCGCGTCGTAGGGTTCGCGGTAGCCTTCGATTTTGTACTTCTCGAGCAGTTGGCCGAGCCCTTCGATCAGCGTTTGGGCGTTTCCGAGGTCGCGTTCGAGTTGCGCGCGGGGCGGGGGGAGCAGGCCGGGTTGCTTCAGCTTGGCGCGGGTTTCGCGTTCCGCGTGGACGGTGAGCGGCTGGAAGCCGGGCTCGAGGCCGGCATACTTGCGGAGGCGGACCAGCGCGGCGGGACGGCGTTCCGGGGCCACTTGGGGGTCGAGTAGTTGACGGATCCCGCCAAAGATAGCGCCGACGGCATTGAAATAGGGGATTTCGTATTTTTCGTTGAGTTCGAGACCTTCGAGCGACTCGGCGGCGGCGAGGATCATGATGTCGAGGTCCTGACGAACCAAGGGGTGGGTAGCCTCGCGGCGGCGCTGTTCGAGGGCGGTCTTGGCTTCCGTAAGCACCTTGCGTGCACGGACGGTGAGACCAGGGGAGAGATCGCGGATTTCGCCATCGAGGCCGGGGAGACCGAGGGAGCCGGCCGATTCCGGAGCGAGCTTGGCTTGAGCGCCGAGCAGGATTTGAGCGTACCGGTTGGATTCGGCAACCCAGGAGCGGTCCTGCGCGAGCAGTGGCAGGGCACATAAAAAAAGCAGATGGCGCATACGAGGCGATGGTAGCAACTTTAGTTAGAACTGGAATAGAGGGAACCAGCAGAGACTTGGGTCATGGTGATGCGGACGCGAGTGGGGAAGAACTTCTCGGGGTCAGACCGGCGATGGGCATGGCCGTGGCCTCCAGTGTTGTCCTTGATAATCAGGTCCATCTGCTTGATGCCTTCGGACCAGACGATGGAAGCGTTCTCCCACCAGGAGGTCATCGGGACATCCTTCTCATAGATTCCCTTTTCCCGATAGAGCGCCGTACCGGTGCAACCGTAATTGTTGCCAATACCGCGGTTCGGAATATAGCAGAGGGTCCACGTTGTTTCCTCGCCACCGGGTGGTTTGTCGAGGACTTCGATGCGGATGTGCACGGAGCCGTTGCGATAGTCGACCGGGGAGGTCCAATCCTTCGGACGGCTTTTATTCAGGTCAGGCTCGCGGACGTAGTAGTGGGACTTGCTCGGCGTGGAATTGTCAGCGTCAGATTTCGTGTAGTTGAAGGTGACGTCGAACAAGACGAATTGGGTGGCGAGGAGGAAAAGAAGCGACATGCTAGCGGAATTCCACGGTAGCACGAACTTTTTGGAACGAATCGGCGATCGGCAGGCATTCAAGGACGAATGCAGCTTTCAACATTAACTTGCTTATTCCTGGCCGGGACGGCCGCTTTTGCGCAGACGAAGTTCGACGTTGCGTCGATCAAGCCGAATGCGGCGAATGATGACCGCATCATGATCCGGATGATGCCCGGCGGACGATTT
>JBKJLJ010000811.1:0-3054 GCA_046597015.1 Bryobacteraceae bacterium | reverse complement strand
TGGTTGTGTCGAGCGCTTCGCGCACCAGTTTGTGGGCCGCTTCGACGCCCAGCGCCTGCTCCATGGCGCGGACGATCGGGATCTGCGCTTCGACGGCGAGGGTAATGCGCTCGAATGGGGTCAGGCGGGGCATGGCGGCAAGGATAGCGCAAGCGGGCGCGCGGGCAAGCGGAAGTGTCAGGGCACAAACTCCACCCAACCGCAGGTTCACCGCATTGTTCGCGTCGACTACCGCCAGTGCGATGGTACCGAGGGGAGCATCCCCACGGTGGCGCAAGCGGCCCCCCTCTCCACCAAGCTGCGCCTGGTCCCCCTCTCCCGCAGGCGGGAGAGGAACGCCGACTGCACGCTTCGCCGGGAGGTGCGAACTGGGTCCCCGCCTGCGCGGGGATGACGGTGGTGGACGGGGCGGAATACGCGGCCCCGTCCGGCTAGCGTGGCGACTGCCAGGTGCCGGGGCTGTCGGGGGTGCCGCGGAATTTCTCGGGGCGCTCGGGGCTGGCGGCGGCGAGCTGGGCTTTGACGCCGGCGATGTCGGCATTGTTGACGTAGCCGGGGCTGCCCGGCTGGTGGCGCCAGGAGTCGTCGAGCGGACCATTGTCGACGGCGTCGAAGCCGAGGGCGTCGAGGAGGGCGATGACGGTGGCCTTGTGCGTAGAGTCGTCGCCGGAGACGGGGAGGGCGATGCGGTCCGGCGCGCCCTTGGGCTTGCCGTCATCGGCGAGGCGCTTGGAGTAGATGTTGTTGAACACCTTCACCACCGAATGCCCGATCGTGTCGGCGGTCCAGCGGCTTTCGGTCTTGCCGTTGTCGATGGGCTCGATGCGGCCGTCGCGTTCGCGCGGATAGTAATTGTTGGTGTCGATCACCGGGACGCTCGCCGGCACGTCGCGGAAGAGGTTTTGCGGCAGATCGAGGACGGCGTGCGTCGGGATCGAGACAACGATGAGGTCTTTGCCCCGGACCGCCTGCTCGACCGTCACGGCTTTGGCGCCGGAGGTTTTGGCGAACTCGGCGAGACTGTCCGGCCCGCGCGAATTGGCAACCTCCACCTCATGGCCGAGCTTTGCCAGATGGCGCGCCAGGGTGCCGCCGATATTCCCCGCGCCGATAATCCCGATCTTCGACATGTGTGTGACTCCATTCATCGTAAGGTGACGATGGAAGCAGGGATGGGGTGATGGGGCAAGGGCGCGGGCGGGGTGGATGTTTCGTGTTGGAGGGGAATGGGGGAAAGTTGTGCTCCGGGGGGATAGCAGGCGCGCAGTCGGGAAATCCTCTCCCGTTTACGGGGGAGGGGAACCAGCGTTAGCTGGTGGAGGGGGCGGCCGCAGACTTGATGGCGGCGATGACGGCGGCAGAACGGTGCTCTAAATCGTCCACCGAGAACCGGACCACGCGGATACCTTGCTCGTTGAGCCAGTCGGTCCGGCGCTGGTCGTACGCCCTGCAATCGTCGTGGGAGGGGCCGTCGATCTCGACGCACAGTCTTGCGGCGGCACAATAGAAGTCGAGGATGTAGATGCCGACGGCGTGCTGGCGGCGGAAATGCGGGTCCTGCTGGTTGCCGCGGAGCATGGCCCAGAGCGTGCGTTCCGACGCGCTCAGGCTGCGCCGGAGCCCTTTGGCGCGGTTCTGCGTCTGGATCGGTGCACGCATCTGCCCCCCAGCTTGCGGCCGCCCCCTCCACCACGCTACGCGCGGTCCGCCCTCCCCCGTAAACGGGAGAGGAATCCCGACTGCGGGCGCCGCGCTCGCCAAACTCTCAGTCGGCGGTCCTCTCCCGCGACGCGGGGGAGGGGAACCGCCCGCAGGGTGGTGGAGGGGGCGGCCGCAGTCTCGATGGCATCGACCTCGCAGGCGGCGACGATGTCGGCGAGGTGGTGGTGTGCTGGATCAGTGCATGGGCTGAAACGACGTTCTTGTACGGCGCCGTGGACGAGGCGAAGAACGCCTCGGTCCCGGCCGCTTTGCCGACGGCGATAGGGCCTTCATCGTTGAGCACGAGCGCGGGAACGTCCCAGAACCCGGCAATGGCTTTGGCATCGTGCGGGCCTAATCGGTGTAGAAGGCGGCGCTTGGAGCCTGCTAAGATGGCCAATATGCTTAGGTGTTATGCTGCCGGACGAAGCCGCTTCCTTTGCTCGCTGATTGCGCTGTGGACGTTTAGTGCGCCCACGGCACTCGTTAGTTCCACTGCTGATACTTGATATTGTTTCGTTATAACTGGGGATAGAGATTGAAGCTCAAAAGCATAACCATCAAGAACTTGGGACCGATTGAATATCTGAAGATTGAGCCCCGGTTCGTAGACGCTCGGCCAGTGCCGATCATTCTGGTCGGACAGAACGGCGCAGGAAAGTCCCTTCTTCTGGGGGCCGTTTTGGACGCAATGACCGAGGCGCGCCGGCAAGCATTTAGGAAGCTCGCCGAGGTCGAAGGGACGGATTACCTCCGAGTCTCGCAGAAAACGTACGTCCTAACAGGCTCCGAGTTTAGCCACGCGAAGGTTGAGTTCACGAGGGATCAAAGCACACTGGTCTTCAACGAAGTGGTTTCGAGGGTGACTTGGGAGCAATTTCAGCAGGCGGCTCCTGAGCTGGCCGGGATGCCTTCTCTCGCTCAAAGCGAATTTCCTCAATCTGGGTTCTTCAAGGGAGTTGAGCTGTCCGAGGAGGACAAGCGCGCGGTGGTGACACTTTCTTTTTTATACTTTCCGTTCTTCCGGTACGAACTTCCAAGCTGGCTCAGTTCTTCCGCAAACATCGACTTTGCCAAGGTGAGCAATTTCTGGGGCAGCGCCAAGCTCAATCCCATCCGTGCAAACATCATTCCAGAAACCACCAGATGGATATTGAACATCGTTCTAGACCGCGAACTCTATGAGCGCGTCGTGCTAGATACGTTTGCTGGCGGTGTGCCGCAGAAGGTACTCATGGTGACGTTGCCCCCAACCTTTATCCAGCGTGAAGGAGACTCGGGCGGTTGGTTTGGCCGATTTGGCCGGGTTGAGCGACGGGGGCTGGCGCGGAGCTGGTCAGTGAGCGCAGCGTC
>JBKJLJ010000696.1:0-6676 GCA_046597015.1 Bryobacteraceae bacterium | reverse complement strand
CATCGGGGCCGGGGCCCGCGGAATGGAGATCGTCCATGCCGCGATGGCCGCGCCGAACGTGGAGATGACCGCCTTCTCCGACATTTACACCGCGCGCCTGGAAGCCGGCAAGCAACTTGTGCCGGGCGCGAAAACGTATCTCGATTACCGCTACATGTTGGAAGATAAAAACGTCGACGCGGTTTTGATCGCGACGCCGCAGCATTTGCACTGTGAACACTTCACCGCCGCGCTGGACGCGGGGAAGCACATCTACCAAGAGAAGACGATGGCGTTTACCGTGGACCACGCCAAGCGCATGCGGGCCGCGCATCAGAAGCACAAGAAGTTAGCAGTAACGATTGGCCATCAACATGTTTCGACCGGGATGGTGGAAGACGCGCGGACGTGGATGGGACAGAATGCGATCGGCAAGGTGACCATGATCGCCGCCGATATGTTCCGGAATACTCCGGCCGGGAAACCGCAGTGGTCGCGTCCGGTGTACCCGGATATGACGCCGGAGAACATCCTTTGGAACCAGTTTCAGGGCGATGGTCCCAAGCGGGATTTTGACGCGAATCGGTACGCGAACTGGCGTTTTTACTGGGATTATTCGGGCGGGAATGTGTACGAGAACATGTGTCACCAGCTATCGATCTGGTACAAAGTTCTCAACCTGCAGATTCCGAAAGCGGTTACGATGACCGGCGGGATTTACCTGTGGAAAGACGGCCGCGAAGTGCCGGATACAATGACCGTGAGCATGGAGCATCCTGAGGATTTAATCTTCAGTTGGATTTCCGGCTTTGGCAACGGGCAGCGGGGCTTTGCCGAGGATGTTTTGGGGACGGACGGGACGATTCGACGGGCGCAACAGATCCGCTACATGCCCGAGAAGGTGAACCGGCCGCAGGGCAAAGAGATGATGGGGTTGACGAAGACCACGCCGAATGCGCACATGCTGAACTTTTTCGATGCCGTGCGCGGCGTCGCCGAGCCGGCTTGCCCGGTGGAGTTAGGCTTCCGCATTTCGATTGCTTGCCGAATGGCGGTGGAAAGTTACCGCGAGGGCCGCACGATGCGTTGGGACCCCGTGAAAGAAGAGATCGTCTAGATAGTTCGGGAGCAAGAATTGCACGCACAGATTGGAATCATTGGGGGAAGCGGGCTGTATAATATGCCCGGCTTCACCGAGAAGCAGGAAGTTACTCTGGAGACCCCGTTCGGCGCGCCGTCGGATGCCTACGTCGTGGGCAAATTGGGCGGCCGGGATGTCGCGTTTCTACCGCGGCATGGCCGGGGCCACCGGTTGACGCCGTCGGAGCTAAACTACCGCGCCAACATCATGGGGATGAAGCAACTGGGCGTGGAACACATCATTTCGCTCAGCGCGGTGGGTTCGATGAAGCACGAGCATCATCCGACCCAGTTCGTGATTCCGAATCAGTTCTTTGACCGGACCAGTGGCCGGGCGTCCACGTTTTTTGGGGAAGGGATTGTGGCTCATGTCTCGTTTGCCGACCCGATTTGCGAGGAGTTGGCGAAGATTGTGCACGGAGCGGCTTATCATGCGGGGATTACGGCCAAGTTAGGCGGCACTTATCTTTGCATGGAGGGTCCGGCGTTTTCCACGCGGGCCGAGAGCAATGTTTACCGGTCCTGGGGTATGGACGTCATCGGGATGACAAATCTGCAGGAAGCGAAGCTAGCCCGGGAAGCAGAGATTTGCTACACGACGGTAGCGATGGTAACCGATTTCGATTGCTGGCATGAAGAGCACGATGCGGTGACGGTGGACGAGATTATCAAGGTGCTGCACCAGAACGCCGAGAACGCGGCGAAGTTGGTGGCGGCCGCGGTGGCGGCGATGCCCGAAAAGATCGTTTGCAAGTGCCACTCGGCACTTAAGCACGCCATCATTACGGACCGGATCGTTTGGCCGGAGGCTACCAAAAAGAAGTTGGAGCTACTCATTGGCAAATATTCCGCCTAAGGCTTCATTGGCAAGTACTTCGCTTGAGGCTTTAGAATATTGCGTCCGGGGCCAGCGGGTGCCGGACGTAATGGTCGACACCCTCGCAGCGGACGCCGAGAGTGAAGAAGGCACCCGGGCGCTGTTCCGGGAGTTGATTGAACCTCTCTCGGATTCTTTCGAGCCAGAGTTGGCCGAGGCTTATGTCGACACGTTTGCGCGGGTGCTGGAGCGCATTGCACCGGAGTTGAAGGCGGAGGCGTTGCTCCGGCGCTACCGGGCGTTGGGCAGACCGACGGAGAAGCCGAAACGGGTGGTGGTGCTGTCGCGGGTGACCTTGGGGGCCGACGTGGCCGTCGTGAGCCCATTCTTGGCCGCGGCGCTGGCGCGGTATCCGGATGCCGAGATTTTGTTCGCGGGTAACGGTAAGAACTACGAGCTTTTTGAGGAGCGGGTGGGGCACCTCCCACTGCACTATGGCCGCACTTCCCTGCTCCGCGACCGGGTAGCGGTTGGTTTGGAACTGGCGGCGAAGTTGGATCGGCCGGGTACGCTCGTGATGGACCCCGACAGCCGGCTTTCGCAGTTGGGTCTTCTGCCGTTCGGCCCGCCGGAACGGTATCTGCACTTCCCTTCCCGGGCTTACCGGAGCGATTCCGACGAACCGATGGCGGCCCTGGCCTGCGCCTTCTTGCGCGAGACCTTGGACTGCGAAGCGAAGCCATTCATCGCGCCTCCCGCCACGGGATGGGTACCGCGGACG
This sequence comes from Bryobacteraceae bacterium, assembly GCA_046597015.1. Lineage (GTDB taxonomy): Bacteria > Acidobacteriota > Terriglobia > Bryobacterales > Bryobacteraceae. The sequence goes on along the minus strand of JBKJLJ010000696.1, from coordinate 3,959 downwards.
GATGTCACGATCTCGCTCGGCATCGGTGAAAACCCGGCTAAGCGCGTCGGCGGCGATTTCGAATTTCGGCTGATCCAAGGGCTGCTTGACCAGGGGCACAGCGTGATGCTCGATAAAGGCGCCGGCGGCGAAGAGACCGCTCGGGTGGAGGCGCTCGAACAGCGTTGCCGGGGAGCGCTGTTTACGTGGCAGGGAGCGTTTGCCCCGTTTGCCGAGGCGATTCGAGCCAGCCAGCTTTACATCGGGTACGATAGCGCCGGCCAGCACGTGGCGGCGGCCTGCGGGGTAAAGCAAATTACGATTTTTGCCGGGGCACCGAATCGAAAATTTTTGCGCCGCTGGCAGCCTTGGGCGGAGCCGGGGCGGGCCGCTTTAGTTGAGGCGGGTTCCCTTTAGTAGCATTTCGAGGGTGACGACTTCGAGGGCGTTTTCATGGGTTGCTTCGAGGCGAACCGGGGAGATCACGCCGGCTTCGTAAGACTGCTTCCAACGCTCGACACAAACACACCAGCCGTTGCCGGGCTTCAAGCCGGGAAAGCCATACTCCGGGCGCGGCGTGACGAGGTCGTTCCCGATGGAAACCTGATGCTGCAAGAATTCGGCAGTGACGATGGCGCACACGGTGTGTTTGCCGAGATCCTCGGGGCCGGTGTTGCACTTGCCGTCGCGGTAAAAGCCGGTGAGCGGGTCGGTGCAGCAGGTTTGGAGAGCGGTGCCTAAAACGTTCTTGGTCATGACTCTTGTAGGGTAACATCCAGGCGCACATAAAGCCGCTTGTTGATGCGCCCTTTATTCTCGGTGCGGAAGATGGAGAAGCGGCCGACGTCAGCTGTCGAGGGCACATGGGTGCCCCCACAGGCCTGTTCGTCGAAGGTTTCGATGGCGACGACGCGCACCTGGCCGTCGATGACGGGCGGTGCAACTTCGAGGGTTCGCAGCAGGTCGGGCCGGCCGCGGAATTCGGCTTCCGGGAGATAGCGGGCGTGGAGCGGATGGGCGCCGGCGAGAACGGCGTTTACTTTGGCTTCGAGTTCGGGGCAGAGGGACGGGGAGAAGCCTTCCCATTTGAAGTCGATGCGGGAGTAGTCGACGTCGATCTGCGCGCCGGTGATCCAGGCGTTGTAATCGCGGAGGGCGAGCGTGTTCAGGACGTGAAGCACGGTGTGATAGCGGGCGAGGGCGAGACGGCGGGGGCCGCTGACGGCAAGTTGGACGGTCTGGCCGACGGCGAGTTCCGGGTGGGAGGTAAGATGCCAGAGGACGTGATCGGCGTCCGGGTGGACGGCGGTAATGGGGAGAGCAGAACCGCTTGGCAGCGTAAGGGTACCGTGGTCGCAAGGTTGGCCGCCACCGCCGGGATAGAAACAGGTTTGGTCGAGGGCTACCGCGTCCGGACGGACCGCGACTACGGCAGCCTGCGCGGTCAGGCAATGATCGTCGTGCCAGTAGAGACGGCTGGTGGGCGGAATCATCGTAAGCTCATGATATTCTGGCCGTCGTGGTGCGCCTTTCTTCGCTCGACGCCCTGCGGGGCCTCATCATGATCATTATGGCGCTCGATCACACGCGCGAATTCTTTCACGCGGGTGCGATGACGTTCTCCCCGGAGGAATTGGCGAAGACGACGCCGGTGCTTTTCTTTACTCGCTGGGTAACGCATATCTGTGCGCCGGTCTTTATGTTCACCGCCGGTGCCGCCGCGTGGCTTTGGCTGAACCGGGGCCACACGAAAGCCGAGCTTTCGAGCTTCCTTTGGAAGCGCGGGCTTTGGCTGATGTTACTTGAGTTTACGGTGTTTCGGTTCGCGATCAGCTTTAGCCTCACGTTCGGCCCCTGGCTGCTGAGCGTTTTGTGGGCGCTCGGCTTGTCGATGGTGGTTCTCGCGGCGCTGGTGTATTTGCCGCTGCGGGTGCTTACCGTGGTCAGTGTGGCCACCATTGCGCTGCACAATTTCGCGGATGGCTGGCGGCCGGCGAGCGCACTCTGGATCGTCCTGCATCGACTCGCCGCGTTCCCGCTGGGCGACATCACCGTCATTTCGGCCTATCCACTGATCCCATGGTTCGCCGTGATGGCGCTGGGCTTTTGTTTCGGCAGCATTTTGAGAAACGAACCGGCCGTGCGGCGGCGCATCACGTTACAACTCGGCCTGGCAACGACCGCCGCTTTCGTCGGGTTACGCCTCCTGAATATTTATGGCGACCCCTCGCCCTGGACCGGCGGGCTGCTCTCTTTTCTGCGGACCAACAAGTACCCGCCGTCTCTCCTCTATCTGCTGATGACCCTGGGCCCGGCCCTGATTCTGTTCTCCTGGCTGGACCGCCGGGAGCGCGCGCTGCCGAACCCGCTCATCGTCTTCGGGCGCGTGCCGCTGTTCTTTTTTCTCCTCCACTTCTACGTCCTCCATTTGCTGACCTACCCGTTCGCGCTGGTCAGACACGGCCACGCGGCCTTTACTCTGCAAGCGTCACCCGCGATGGGCGGCAACGCGATGGCGTATCCGCCGGCTTACGGCTATGACCTGCTCACTACCTATGGCATCTGGGTCGGGCTGGTGATCGGCTGCTATCCGATCTGCCTGTGGTTCGCGCGGTATAAAGAACGCAACCGCGCCTGGTGGCTGAGTTACCTGTAAGCGCTGTGATAGAGTTTGGCGATGCTGACCCGTCGCTCGCTCCTGCTTGGTCTGGCCGCCCAGCAGCGGCCGAAAAACGTTCTATTCCTGATGGCCGATGACTTAAACAATGCGTTGGGCTGCTACGGCCATCCGCAGGCGAAGACGCCCCATATTGACGCCCTGGCGAGGCGCGGCGTTCGGTTCGACCGCATGTATTGCCAGTTCCCGCTCTGCGGCCCTAGCCGCGCGTCGCTGCTTACCGGAATGCGCCCGGACACGACCCAGGTGCTCGAGAACAACGTCGACTTTCGCGGCCATTTACCGAACGCGGTGACCCTGCCGCAGTTGTTCAAGAATACGGGCCACTTCTCGGGTCGCGTCGGCAAGCTGTTTCATATGAACGTGCCGGGCGAAGTGGGGACGAACAAGTATCAAGACGAAGCGTCGTGGCACCATTCGTTCAGTCCGCCAGGAATGGAGCAGCGGAGCCCCGGGGAAAAGTTGGCGACGAAGATGCCGGGAGTGATCACGGCGAACGATAAGGATCAGGCCGATACGACCGGCGCCGAGGCTGCGATTGCGTTGCTTGAGAAGCATCGGGCGGAGCCGTTCTTTCTGGGGGTCGGCATGCTGCGGCCGCATCTGCCGTGGGTCGCGCCGGGGCGGTTTTTCGACCTGTATCCGGCGAACACGATCCCGCTGGCGGAGCAGCGCGCGGGCGACCTGGACGATATTCCGCGCGCCCATCTCGGCATTCGACCGCCGATTTGGAACAACATGGGAATGACCGAAGCGCAGCAGCGGGAAGCCCGGCGCGGCTACTACGCCTCCACGTCGTATATGGACGAACAGGTGGGCCGGGTGCTGGGCGCCCTCGACCGCCTGGGGCTGCGCGACAACACGGTGGTGCTGTTCATGGGAGATCACGGCTGGAGCCTGGGGGAGCACACGCATTGGCAGAAGATGAATTTGTTTGAGGAGGTCGCCCGGGTTCCTTTTCTGCTTTCTGCCCCCGGCATGGCCGGCAACGGGAAGGCGACCTCGGCGCTGACCGAGTTCGTCGACGTCTATCCGACGGTGACCGAACTGTGCGGGAAAGTGGCTCCGGTGGGGCTCGAAGGGCAGAGTCTCGTGCCGATTCTGCGTCAACCGAAGCGGACGTTCAAGCAGGCGGCGTTCACGCAGATTCAATTTGAAAAGCGGATCACGGGCCGATCGATGCGCACAGCGCGGTACCGGTATACAGTTTGGGAAGGCGAAGGCGGCGGTGAGGAGGTCTATGACCATCAGACCGACGCGGGCGAGTTTACGAATCTAGCCAAGACCGCCGTTACGGCCAAAC
>JBKJLJ010000635.1:0-4534 GCA_046597015.1 Bryobacteraceae bacterium | reverse complement strand
GCGATGGCGATAGCGAACCCGGTCTTACTCATCGAAGTGCTTTCCAAGTCCACCGAAGCGTACGACCGGGGGAAGAAATCGGCGCACTACCGTCGTATTGAATCCTTGCAGGAGTATTTGTTGGTTGCGCAGGATACGGTGCGGGTGGAGCGCTATCGACGGGCGGGGGAAAATAAGTGGGTGCTTTCCGAGTTCGCCGATGCGGGTGGGATGCTGGAGCTGGAGAGTTTAGGCATCGAGATTCAGATGGCAGAGATCTACGATGGGGTTGCGTTCGAGGCTGGCGGCGGACGGTAAGCTTATGGCGAGGACGCCAGTTTCCCGCATCAGCCCCGATGAGTACATGAAGCTCGAAGAAGAGACGGGCGAGCGGTTCGAGTATTTGAACGGGGAAGTCTTCGCGATGAGCGGGGGGACGCTTCCTCACAATTTGATTTCGGCGAGATTGAACCGGCGGATTGGGGTTTTGCTCGAGGAGAGAGGCTGCGAGACGCTGAACTCCAGCCAGCGGATTTTGGTGATGGCGACTGGCCTCGAGACCTACCCGGATGTCTCGGTCGTCTGCGGAAAGGTCCAGTTGGCGGGGACGCATGCCATGGCGACAACTAACCCTGTCGTGCTCATCGAAGTACTTTCTAAGTCCACCGAGGCGTACGACCGGGGGGAGAAAGCGGCGCACTACCGGCGTATTGAATCGTTGCAGGAGTATTTGTTGGTGGCGCAGGGGACGGTGCGGGTGGAGCGCTATCGACGGGCGGGGGAAAATAAGTGGGTGCTTTCCGAGTTCACCGATACGGGGGAGATGCTGGAGTTGGCGAGTTTAGGCATTGAGATTCCGATCGCCGCGATCTACGACGGGGTCGAGCTCGAAGCCGGCGGCACGTGCTAGCGCATCCAGCGACGCAAAGAAGGCCTTGTTCGTCTTGGCGGAGACCGGCTCCAAAGGGACCCCGTTGGGATGATGCCGGAGCCCCCAGCGAAATGCGAGGTAGTTCTCGGCCAACCGGCTGTAGGGATCCAGGCGGACTTGCCCGCGAGTTCGGCACGGGGTGATGATCGGCCCCTCCTCGTCGTTCCCGAAGGCGTGGTATTCGCCGGAGAGCCAGAATTGGCCGACCAGAGCCGCGGTGATCGCGTCGAGTTCGTCGTGTTTCAGCGTTCGACTGGGCAGTTCAATTCCGAAGTCGACCAAGCCCTCGCGGAGACCGGCGAGATCGGTTTTCTTGCGCGGTATGCCGAGCGAATCCTGCGCCGAGCCGGGAAAGCCCTCAATGACCGGAATGCCGTGGCGCTCGATCGTCTGCTTCAAGGCGATGCCCCGGTGGGTGAGACGAACCATCGAAGGCAACAGGCAGGGATAAACGCCGATCCGGAGCGCCATCAACTCCCGTTCGGCATCCCGCATGATCGAGCCCGGCAGGCGGGGCAGCCCGAGCGGAGAGTCCAGCGATACGACTGCGGGATTGGCCGCCAGCGTGGCGGCCAGCAGTTCGGCGTCGGAGCGGAGGAGGGCGGCGGTGGTGTGACGGCCATCGAGGCACGCCCACCCGCTCGGCTTTAGCTCGCTCCCGGTAAGGTCGATCCCGACCCACGGCTGTGCCATACTCTGATTACCGCGTCCCTCCCAATTGCTTTGATTGGGCAAATCTCCCCACAACTTCTTTTTATTAGCCGGGTTGGGAGAACCAATCTGTTCGTAACGAGGTGCCCATGCGGCCCATTGGGATTATTGTATTTTTTTCTACTTTCCGTGGACTTTTTGCGCAGTCGGGTGAAAACTGCACGTTTCAAAAGGATCCGGATGAGTTTCTGCTGCAGCAAGAGCGAGCGTTCCGATCGGTGAATGATCGGACGATGGCCTTGGGCAAGCTCCGCGGCGCTTCTGGGTCGCGGACGGTCAACGCCTGGGATTTGCCCTGGCGGAACCTGGTTGATGAGGAGATTCTGGGCCGGCTAGAGAAAGATCGGATTCCGGTGGCCCCGCTGACAACCGACGAGGAGTTCGTGCGGAGGCTGTATCTGGACCTGATTGGACGGCTGCCGCGTCCCGAGGAGATCACGGCCTTCGTGAAAGATGGGACCGAGGGCAAACGGGACGGACTGATTGACCGGCTGCTGTTTACCCCCGAGTTCAGCTATCGGTGGGCGGCGTGGCTGGGGGATTTGGTGGGGAACCAGCGGACGGCGACCAACGTGAATCAGCAGAATGATGGCCGGAACGCGATGCATAACTATCTGTTGCAGGCGGTGGCCAGAGAGAAAAGTTTGCGCGAGGTGGCGTGGGAGCTGGTGGCTGGTTCGGGGAATAACTACGAAAGCGGCCCAGCCAACTGGGGCGTGAGGACGATCACGCCGGGAGGGCCCGTGCAGGATCGGTACGATTCCGCAAATGTACGCGCGGCTTCGGTGTTTTTGGGTCTGGGCCAGTACGACTGCCTGACCTGCCACGATGGTCGCCGCCATTTGGACGAGTTGAGCTTATGGGCGAAATCGGTGACGCGGATGGACACTTTTCGCATGGCGGCGCACTTTGCGCGCCAGAACGTGGCGGGGCGGCCTAACATTGCGGGAAATTTCTTCACGAACAGCTTCGACGTATCGGACCGCGCGACCGGTACCTATGACCTCAACACGAATTTCGGGAACCGGCCGAATCGGGTGCGGGTGGGGACCGTCCTGAACGTAACGCCGGAGTATCGGAACGGGAAAGCCCCGGCGAGTGGACAGAGCTGGCGCGAGGCTTACGCGACCGAGATGGTGAGCGACCCAATGTTTGCCAAGAACCTAGCCAACCGCTTGTTCAAGCAGATTTTCAACCTGGGGTTGGTGGAGCCGGTGGATCAGCTGGACCCGGCGCGGCTGGATCCGGACCAAGCGCCGCCCGAACCGTGGAGCTTCCAGACCAAGCATGTGAAGCTGTTGGCGAGGCTGGCGGGGCAACTGGCGGGTACCGACTACAACCTACGGGAAGCGCTCCGGGTGCTGGTTTCTTCGACGAGCTACCAGTTGAGTTCGCGGTACGAAGGCGAATGGAAGCCGGACTACGTTCCGCTCTATGCCCGGCACTACGCCCGCCGGTTGGAGGCTGAAGAGCTGCATGATGCCTTGGCGCAGGCCAGTGGGAATCTGCCGGCCTATGCGATCGCCGGTTTTGGAGAACCGGTACGGAGCGCCTGGGGGCTGCCGGATACGACCGAGCCGCAGAACAACGCCGGCAACGGGCGGAACTTCATGGATGTGTTTCTGCGCGGGAACCGGGATACGCAGGTGAGGCGGCAGGACGGCTCAATTTTGCAGCAGTTGGCGCTGATGAACGATCAATTTGTCCGCGACCGGATTAAGGTGGCAAGCTCTCCCAATCTGCTGACGGCATCCCGGATGACGGATTGGAACGCGATCGTGAACCATGTGTTTCCGCTGTATTTGGGACGGGACGCGAATGCGACCGAGCGGCAGAAGGCGATCCTGTTCCTGTCGCGCGCGACCACTGCAGCGGCGAAAAACACAGCGATTGAAGATCTGGCGTGGACGCTGATCAACAAGATCGATTTTCTCTACAGCTATTGAGGAGCGACGACCATGGCGAAAGATAAATTTGGAATGGATTGGACGGGCGTCACGGGGCGGCATTTCTGGAAGGGGCCGCAGTTGGGACGGCGTATGTTTTTCCGCCACTTGGGAGCTGGGCTGGGGGGATACTTTTTGATGCCCGGGCGACCCATGGAGACGGTGGCGAAAGCTGCCGGGCGCACACAGGGCAAGGCCAAAAATTGCATTTTCATTCTCATGAACGGGGGGCCGAGCCATACCGACACCTTCGATTTGAAGGTGGGAGCCTGGACGCCGGCGGCGTTCAACCCAACCAGCTATGACGGAGTAATGTGGCCGCAGGGCCTCTTCCCTAAGCTGGCCGAACAGATGGATAATTTTGCGCTGGTCCGCTCGATAAAGAGTTGGAACGCCGCGCACGGGTTGGCGCAATCCTGGCTGCAGATCGGGCGGAATCCGCTGTCGGGGCTGTCGAAGATCGCCCCGCACATTGGTTCTATCGTGTCGCTCGAGTTGGGGGCGCAATCGGCGAATCGGACGATGCCCGCCTTCGTCTCGCTGAACACGGGAACGGGGCCGGCGCAGGGCTATCTGGCACCGGAGCATGCCCCGTTCTACGTGAATCCGGGCGGCGCGGGACTGGCGAATACGACCCACTTTGACGGGCAACCGGCCTATGACCGCCGGGTGAATCTGCTCGTCGATATGGATACGGAGCTGCGGAGTTCGGGGGAGCTGGGAGCGTCGGCGATCGAGAACGCCAAGTGGGGTGAGGCGGCGCGCAAGCTGATGTACAACCCGGAGGTGGCGCGCACGTTTACTTTCGACAACAACGAGCGGCTGCGCTACGGGAACTCCGGGTTCGGCAGCGCCTGTATCACGGCCAGGAATTTGTTGAAGGCGAATCTGGGCACCCGATTTGTGCAGATCTCGGTGGGAAGTTGGGATATGCACACGAATATTTACTCGGGCGGCTTGAACGCCG
>JBKJLJ010000551.1:0-7187 GCA_046597015.1 Bryobacteraceae bacterium | reverse complement strand
GTTTCACGGCGATGCAGTGTGTCGACGCGCTGGAACGGAACGGGGTGAAGCCGGAGGGTCGGGAGGTCGTCGTGACCGGTGCGGCCGGCGGAGTGGGCAGCTTGGCAATCGCGCTGCTGGCGGCGCGGGGTTTTCGGGTGGTGGCGTCAACGGGACGACCGGCGCTAACGGAGTATCTGAAGGGGCTGGGCGCTACGGAAGTGATCGACCGATCGGTCCTGAGTGCGGACTCCGCCAAGCCCATTGAAAAAGAACGGTGGGGCGGGGCCGTGGATACGGTAGGCGGGACGACCTTGGCGGCGCTGCTTCGACAGATGTCGGCCAATGGTTCGGTCGCGGCTTGTGGCTTGGTGGGAGGGACGGATCTGGCGACGACGGTACTGCCGTTTATCCTGCGGGGAGTGAACCTGTTGGGGATCAATTCGGTGGAAGTGGCGAACGCCGAACGCCGCCGGATTTGGCAGCGGTTGGCGGAGACGTTGCCAATTGAAAAACTGGAGGCGATGACGACCGATATCAGGATGGAGCAGGTCATATTCCATGCGCCGCTGGTTCTGGAAGGCGACGTCCAGGGCCGGATTGTGGTGTCGATTTAGGCTTCGCCCCGCGCGGCCGAAGCGGCTTGACGGACATCGACTCGGCTGAGCAGGATGAAGCCGATGACGAAGAACACGACGAGCGAAAGAATGGCGCTGCGATAGCTTCCGGTGGTTTGTAGGGCCAGAGCGAAGACAAGGGGACCGAGCCAACTGGTCCCCTTGTCGCTGATTTCGTAAACGCTGAAGTACTCGGCTTCCTTGCCAACGGGGATCATCAGCGAGAAGAGGGACCGGCTGAGGGCTTGGCTGCCTCCCATGACCAGGCCGACTATGAAGGACATGAGGAAGAACTCTTCGTGAGTCTTCACGGCGACGAAGATGTAACCGAGGGTGAGGGCCCAGATAACGAGGGCGATGAGGATGGCTTTCTGGGTGCTGAGGCGGGAGGCGATAAAGTTGAAGAGCATGGCCCCGAGGAAGGCGACAAACTGGACCATCAGGATAGCCATGGTCAACTTCGACATCGGCATTTTCAGCTCATCGCTCCCGAATTGCCCAGCGAGAGAGATGACCGTTTGGACGGCGTCGTTGTAGACGAGATAGGCGATCAGGAAGAGCATCGTCTGGGGATAGTTCCGCAGGTCCTTGACGGTATGGAGGAACTGGTGAAAGCCGACGGACAGGATGTTTTCGCCGGCGGGCAACTCTTGGGGGATGCCGCGGTTACGGAGACGAGCGAGAGGGATCAGCGTGAAGCCGGCCCACCAGAGGCCAGCGGAGGCGAGGCTCACGCGCACGGCGAAGGCTTCCGTGACGCCGAGGGCTTCGGCGTTCGAAAAGAAGGCGAGATTGAGAACCAGCAGGAGCCCGCCGCCGAGGTATCCAAAGCCCCAACCCCTTGAGCTGACCGAGTCCCGTTCTTCAGGACTGGCAAGTTCCGATAGGAAAGAGTTCGAGATCACGTTGGCGGCCCCGAAGGCGACGTTGGCGAAGATGAAGAGGCCGCCACCGAGCAGGTAGCGCTCGCCCTGGACGAAGAACATGGCCATGGTGGCGAAAGCACCCAGATAAGCGAAGAGCGCCAGGAACTGGCGTTTGCTGCGCTTGTAGTCGGCCAGGGCGCCGACGAGGGGAAGGACAAAGACTTGGCCGATGACCGAAAGCGAGATGCAGTACCCCCAGAAAGCTCGGGGGTCAATATTGAGCCCGAAGGGGTGGACGAAGCCATCGGCCCCAGCAGCGGCACGCGCAATGGATGTCAGATAGGGGCCGAGGAAGAGCGTGAGAACCGTGGAGGCGAAGGCGGAGTTCGCCCAGTCGTAGAAGTACCAGCCGACTTGTTCGCGTTTTCTTTCTACAGGTGTTTGCTGAGAAAGGCCCATGCGAGCTCTCCGCGCCATTCGTGGCCGCCGTTGAATTCTTGATAGTCGACTGTCGGGTGGTGCACTTTGGCTTCCGCGATGGCGCGGCGGACGCTTGCAATGGGGGCTGCTTTGTCAGTCAGGCCGACTTGGATTTGGAGGGCCCGGGGGGCGATCAGAGCGACCTGTTGGGGGGAGGTGAGATCGAGGGGCCGGCCGCCGATGACACTTTCGCGGACGAGGGGCGCTTCGCGGAACGAGCACGACGCAACGACGGCTTTGATGCGCGAATCGAGGGCGGCGATGTAGAGCGAGTAGTAGCCGCCGTAGGAGAGGCCAATCATGGCGATGCGGCGGGGGTCGATTTCGGGGCGGGTGAGGAGAGGGTCGAGGGAGCGGATAACGCGCATCGCTTCGACGGCCATTAGGCTGGATCCGGCGTTCCGAAATTTAAGGTCGAGGTCAGCGCGGACTTCCGCGGGGATGGGGGTGCCGGTGTCGCGGTCCCGGAAGGGGTACATGACGAACTGGGGTGCCCAGACGACGTAGCCCTGGCGGACGGCGCCGCGGATCTGGTCGTGATAGTTAGAGCCGCCTTTGAAGAGCGCCATCTCGGGGAAGCCTCCACCGCCGTGGAGCGAGACGACCAGGGGTGCCGGAGCCGTCAAACCCTTCGGAACAAGATAGAGTCCGTAAGTCTCGAGTTGGGGAGCGACGGTGACCCAGCAGCGGGAATAGGTGGCGATGTCATCCTCGCCCATCGCTTCGCAGCGGAGCGCGGGCGGAGCGGTGAAGCCAGGCGGAGGGAAGCCGATGCGGGAGCGGAACTGCTGGCGCAGGGAGTCGGCCGGGGCGAGCGAGTCAGCGAATTTCGAGAGCTGCCGATAGTCCTGCTCGCGGTGAGGTCGGGACTTTTGGAAGTCCTCTTCGAACAGGGGCGCCTGGGCTTGGAGGGCCAGAGGCAGGAGCATTAGCGCGACGCGGAGCATATGGATTAGAGTAAACGATACGCTATGCCAAACCTGTTACGCTGGACAATTATTTTGACGCTGGTGGGGATCGCCGGGGCTCAACCGGCGGATGAGAGCCGGAGGCTGCCGGTGGCAAATCGAGTGGGAACGGAGGTGGTGGCGAAGGCGCTGCTAGGAAAGAGCTTTATGCCGGGCGGGACCCTGGGCAGTTACAAGAAGGGTCCACAGCCGTATCGTATGTTTGTGGCGAAGCTGAAGGATCCAACGACGGCGGCGATTCTGCTGCTGGATTGGAAGAAGGCGCTGCAGGGCGCCAAGCTGGTGCCGAGCTTTGGCGGATACTTTGGGATGGACGGGGGCCAGCCAGTGTTCGTATTTACCCGGGGCGCTTGGATGGCGGGGATTGTGGGTTTGGGCGAGAAGGAAGCCGACGGCGAGGCCCGGGTCCTGGCGACCCGGTTGAACTAGGCGGGGAGGCCTGGGGGCCACGCGGATTCGGCGGCAATCGATTCGAAGATGGGCTTGATCAGCTTCATGCCGTTATCGGAGTTGGTCATGACGACGGCGCCGTGGGAGCCGTTGCGAGCCGCCCAGAATTGGCAGCGGTAGCCGGCATTGGAGCCAGAGTGGCCGAACCAGGCGGGGAGGGCCACCAAGCCGAGGCCGTGGCGGCCGACGTGCGCGGTGACCATGAGTTCAGCGGAGGCCTTTTCGAGAATTTTAGCGGATTTGCCACCCAGGGTTTGTTGGATCTCGATTGCGAATTTAGCGATGTCGATGGGGGTGGTCCAGAGGCCGGCGGCGGCCATTTCGGGGTAGAGGTGCCAGCCGCCGGTGTAGGAACGGCCGTTCGCATGAAAGCCGACGGCGGCGCGGGAGGCGGATTCGGCCGGGAGGGGCTGTTCGTAGGTACTCGTGTACATCGACAGGCGCTGGAGGACGATGCGGCGCATGAGTTCCGGGAAGGATTTACCGAAGCGGTCTTCGAGAAGGACCTGGAGGACGGTGTAACCGCCACCGGAATAGCGGTATAGCGAGCCTGGGGCAACGTCGACCCGCACAGGGAGCGTATTGGCTGGTTTGCGACCATCGAGCACTTCGAGGACCCCGGGGGCCTCGGCATCTTCGGCGTATCCAGGGAAGCCGGAAACGGTGAGGCCGGCGGTATGGCTGAGGATGCCGCGGAGGGTGACCTGGGGGGTGAACTCGTGGGGAGGCACTTGCCAGCTTTTCAGCTTCTGATTGACGGCTTCGTCCAGGGTGAAGTTGCCGAATTGGGCCATGTGGAGGGCGGCCATGGCGGCGACTGGCTTTGAGATCGACGCGGCTTGGAAGAGCGTGCCCGTGGTGGTGGCAGCGCCGTAGGCCCGGGCCCATTCGATTTGGCCGTCGCGGAAGACGGCGATGCTGACAGCCGGGACCCGAACGGAAGCCATGGCCGCGGAAGGGGCCCAGCGCTGTTCAATCCGGCGGATGCGGTCTTCGAGGGGGCCCGCATAGAGAGCACCAGAGCCGAGGAACAGGAGAGAACGGCGACGCAAGCGGAGTTAGCCTCCGACGAGTACGGTCGGTTCGCCTTTGGCGATCCTATCGGGGCCCCCGAGCCCGAAGTTGATGAGGACCGGGACGGAGCCATGGGGCAACACGGGGACGGGTGAGGCGTTGGCCGCAAGCGGCATGCCGCGCCAAACCGGGAGAGAGCCGATCAGAGTGGTAACAGAGCCCCGACCCGGCGCGAGCGCGGGGGGCAAGGAGTGGGAAACGATGTCCAAAACTCGAGCGGCGGGGGGCATGAATCTCTCCTCACTAGGGTAACGCGCGAATCAGGCCGACGGGGCAGCGCCGGCAAACTTGTGGTTGCCTTTGACTTCGTTGTAGATACTGAGGGTGATTTTTTCCGCGGCACCATCGACGAGGCGGGCGCTGAAAGGGAAAAAAGCGACGACCTTGGGTTTGGCCGGAGCTTTGTCGGGGGGGAGATCGGATTCCCAATCGTCCTTAAAGCCGGTGAGGTTCTGGCCCCCGCTGCCGAGTTGGAGCCCTTGATTGGTGGCACGGTCCTTGATCTTCTTGAGGCGCATGGCGGTTTCGCGACCGTCGTCCACCTTCTTTTTGATATCGGCCATGGCGTCCTTCGCGGACTTGACGGCGTCACCCAGGGGACCGCCTATCTTGCCGAAGGTATTGTCCATAATCAGGTCCCAGACGGGGAAGAAGGTGTTGCGGAAGTTCAGCGCCATCAGCCAGGGGAACATGCCGAGATAGACCTCCATGGCGATGGCGTTGGCGGCGACGGCCTGTTGGCGGGCACCTTCGAGCTTGTCCACGAGTTCGCCCATGGTGAGCTCGAGAGCGACGTTCATGTGACGGAGGACTTGATCGTTGAGCTGGTCCTCGCCTTCTTCGAGCAGCGCGGCACCCGGGGAGAGGGATTTACCTTGCACGCCGACGGAGAACTCTTTAGCGCGCTTGAGGAAGCTGACTTGCTCTATGACAAGGGCTACGAGTTTGTCGAGTAGCCGGGCCCGCGCGGCACGGTACATGGCGGCTTCCTGGATGGGTTCGACGGCGGGCCGTTCCATGAGCTTGAGGTAGACCTCGCGGAGGAACTCGTTGTTCATCACCGTGATTTCGGTGATGATGCGTTCGATGAAGCTGGGGAAACTAGTAAGACCGAGGGAGGCTTTGAAGCCACTGAGAATCAGGGCGGAAACGGCCTTGGGGGGTGCGGGCGGGGCGCCGGCTACGACGGGCCCGGGTTCGATCTGCATGGCTTGGTCGAGGTAGGCCGCGCCTGGAGGCGGTTCGGGAGGGGTGCCAGCGCTCAGGAAGTCCTTGACATCGTCGGCGACGCCTTCAACTTTGTTCTTGATTTCGTCGAACTGCTTCTTGGCGTCGTCCAGGAAGCCGATGCCGGTGCCGGGTCCAGGGCCGGCTTCGGGTGCGGGCGGGGAGAGGGGCTTGGGGTACCAGAGGTAGAAGACGGGGCTGTCCTGATTCAGGATGGCCTTGACGGAATACGCCCGGACGGATTTTTCAATGACCGGTTCGAGTTCTTTGGCGAGATGGACGTAGAAGCCAAGGTAGACATCCATGGGTTTCATGGCGAGGCCGGTAATGAAGTTGAAGACGTCCTTCACGCCAGGGGGAATGCCGGGCATCATGGGGAGTTTGCTAAGGAGGCCGCCGGCAGGGTCGTTGGACGGCGGTGCGAGGAGTTTTTCCAGGAAGGCGCGGTAGTTGGAGCGGGCTTGGTGGAGGTCAATGCCGCATTTGTGGACGGGCTTGTAGCCAAAGGAAGCGGCGTTGAGCGGGGTGATAGCGGTTTTGACCGCTTCCCCGAACGGGTTGACGTCAGCGGCTTTAGGGGCTTTGGTCCCGCCGCCGGCGCCAAGGAGGTCAGCGCCCATAGAGACCATTGCGCCAAGGCCGCCTTTCGTCTTCTCAAGATCCGCCATGACGGATTGCGTGGCAGTCATGAAGGTGGAGAGCAGGAGGGCCTCGCGTTCGAGGGCAGCCCGAAACAGGATCCCGTGGGTGGTGGAGCCGGGGGTGACTTCGAGGTTGACGTCGTCTTTAAGGGAGGCGTGGTTGAAGTTGAACGAAGAATCCGGATGGGCATAGCCCATGTGAATGAACTCGATTGGGGCACCGGCGTCGCGAGGTCGCAGTTCATTGGGGGACTGGAAGCCAGGAGAGACGTCGGTGTTGCCGCCGAGGCGTTCTCCCTTGGTGAAGGTCATCGGAGCGGGGGCGCTGCCGCCGCCGGGGGCAGATCCGCCCAAGGCTCCGCTAACGGCGTCAAGACCGGAACTTACTGCGTCTAACATAGGACGAACTCCATGGGATTAGGGGTGCAAGTCGTGGAGGCGACCGCGGGTTATGGAATCGATCGCTCCCGTTTTTTCCAGGCCTTGGGCGGCCTGGAAGAGGCGAATGGCGGATTTGGTCTCATCGTCGAGTTCCTCCCCGTCGGTGCATTCGAAGCCGAGATTACTCAGGCGCTGGCGGACACCAGAGACGGTATCAATGGGATTCAGATGACCGAGTTCGACGGGGATCTCTTCGCCCGTGGCGACGAGGATGAGCTTGCCGCCTTTGGCGTTGGGGGTGATGAACGCTTCGACAATGCCTTGGTCGTCGGCGGTTCCCTCGGTGGATTTACCGTCGATGACGAGCGTGTACTTCTCACCCTTGCGGGGTTCACCGAGCATCAGGAGCTGAATCCGAATTTTCGCGGGTACGCCGCGACGGACAAATTTGTGAGTGCTGTCGGTACCCTTGTGGACTTCCTTGATGCGGATTTCCGGGACGAA
>JBKJLJ010000192.1:0-2509 GCA_046597015.1 Bryobacteraceae bacterium | reverse complement strand
ATCCAAGAGTCTTGGCTATCGAATTCTGGTATAACGGACGGATTTTTCTGCTGCGGCGCTTCGGAAGCTTGCGAAGAAGTCGAAGGACAACAATCAGGCTCGAAGGCTTTTGGCGCTTGCGGCGGTTGTTGACGGGATGAACCGGAGCGAGGCGGCGCGGATTGGCGGGATGGAGCGGCAGACTCTGCGCGATTGGGTTCACCGCTTCAACGAGAAAGGACCAGACCGGGAGGTTGATGGTGTCGTGCGCTGGCGGCGGGTTGACCTGCAAGGTGTCATGTGGGCAAGCTTTTGAAGGCCCTGGGCTTCTCGCATATCAGTGCGCGGCCACGCCATCCGGGGCAAGACGCCGAAACAATCCAGGCTTTCAAAAAAACTTCGGCAACGCCCTGAAAACCCATCTGGAAGATGTGCCTTGCGATACGCCGATGGAGATATGGTTCCAAGATGAGGCTCGCATCGGACAGAAGAACGGCGTCGTGCGGCAATGGGCGCGGCGTGGAACAAGGCCGCGCCAACCCGCCGGCCAGCGTTATGCCAACGCCCTCCTGTCCGGTGCCATCTGCCCGGCGCGTGGCACAGGCGCGGCCCTCGCCCTGCCGCATGCCGGCACCGAAGCCATGCAACCGCACCTTGACGAAATATCCCGCCACGCCGCAACAGGTTCGCATGGTGTCCTGCTGCTCGACCGCGCCGGATGGCACACCACAGCCAAGCTCAATCAACCGCCAAATATGACGCTGGTCTTTCTGCCATCGCGGGACCCAGAATTAAACCCGCAAGAAAATATCTGGCAGTACATGCGCGCAAACTGGCTTTCGAACCGTGTGTTCGATGGCTGCGACGGCATCGTCAACGCCGCTTGCGAAGCCTGGAAAAGCCTCGTCGATTTACCCGATACAATCACATCCATCGGAATGCGAGACTGGGCAAACGTAGGTCGATCTCAATGACCTTGGTATAATCCAGATCGGCCAAATATTGGTTTGGCCTCAAACTCCAAAGCACATGTGGCGCGACAGAGGTGCTTAGCTGACGCTTTCCCATCCAATGGGACACCACCTCTTAGCGGAACTGCAGAAGCCCAACAAAAAATTGACAGATACGCCTTCACTTTTCTTCGCAGAATATGCATTAGCTTACTGCGCACGTAGCGCGCACGGAGTTTCTCAACTTAATGATTTCATTGAATTGTCGTTCCCATCCATCACTGGATTGAACTTGGAGAATCCCGCTGCACCTGCATGCTTCGACACGTAAACGCGGGCACATCTATGCGAACATTCAAAATGCAAACGCGCATTGATCTTCTGCAATCATCACGAATGAGCCCGGCGTTACTGCACACATAGCGCACATGTGCCATCCAACGTGAGTAGGAAAGCGATTCACACCTTTAACGACGATGGTATTGAGCTGGCGTGAATACTCGGAAATTCCCTGTTTTCCCAATTGCGGATGTGATCCGATCGTACGACAGTTGGCATAAGCTGCAATTGACTTGAACGTGGATGTTACTCCGGTTGCCCGAACCTCCGAACCATTGGCTCCAAGACGCAAGAGCCGCAAGATCGACCTTCCTACGATTCTGAGGCATTAGGCCAGACGTACCAACGGCACACGCAGCGGGACGGCACCAGAGGCAAAGGGTGTCGCGCCAAAAGAAGCTGTCACCATTGCCCCGGATTCCTTCACGAACGGCTTCGCCCACCTCAGTTCCGTCATGCGACTTCTCGAAACGGATCGTTGACATGCGACTTGTCCATCGCAGAGGGAGGCATTTCGCACGGCGTATTTCCGAGCGCAGCATGCCCGACGTGCGGCGCTGGAGTTCCGCAGCGAGCTAACGCGTTGGCCGAATTTACCGGGCGATCTGCTTTGGCAAACTTAATAGTGCGTTGGTCGAGTTTGAGGATCTCAATTGGTTCGTTGGGTCCCACTGTGCGGTCATGAGGAGGAAGTAGTGCAGCGGACTCTTCCAACGACCGGACCGCATGTCTTCACCGTTGCCAGCCTGGCCAAGAGATGGGGATGTTCGGAAGTACACGTCCGCAACCTTATCAACAGGGGAGAGTTGCGCTCGTTCCGCCTCGGCGGCAAGCTGATCCGAATTCCAGCCGATGAGGTCGCCGGATGGGAAAAGAGTTCCGCCTTGCCCGCGTTAACAGGCGATTCTTCGTCGTCTGGTACGATGAAGACGGACACCGCCAGCGCCGTTCGCTTGGCACGGGATGACCGCGCCACGGCCCGCCTTGGTGAGTTCATCCGGCAAATCAACTTCCAGCAGACCACCGGCGAAAACCTGACTGTTGGAGCGATCTACGATGCCTACGTCAAAGACCGGGAGATAGAGGGTAAGGTGGCAGTTCCTCGGATGCGCGATGCCTGGAAGCGGCTCAACGGAACATTCAGCACTCTGCTACCGATCCAGGTCAACAAGGACCTGTGCCGTAGCTACATGGCCAAACGCCGCCAGGCTGGGGATGGCAATGGGACTACCCACGTAGAG
>JBKJLJ010000177.1:0-3942 GCA_046597015.1 Bryobacteraceae bacterium | reverse complement strand
GGGGCGGCGCAGATCTTGTTCACGCTGTTTGGGGAGGTGGTTTTCAAGGCCGGTCCGGGAGGGGTGGGGATCATCTGGGGGTTTGCGGGGGTGGGGCTGGTGCTGGGCGGGATTGTGGGGCTACGGGCGGGGCAGGCGTTGACGTTTGCCCAATATAAATGGGCGATTGCGGCGTGTTTTTTTGTGATTGGCGGGGCGTATATGGCGTTTACGCAGATGGCGACGATGTGGGGGGCGGTCGCGTTTATCACTTTGTCGCGGGTGGCGATGGGGGCGAATAATGTGTTGAACCGGAGCATGTTGCTGCTCTATGTGCCGGACGAGTATCGGGGACGGGTTTTTGCGACGGTAGAGATGTTGATGAACGTGTCGATGATGGTTTCGATGACGGTGGCGGCGGTGGCGGTGGATCACTATCCGATACGGCTGGTGGGACTGGTGGCCGGAGGGCTGACGGCGGTGACGGCGGTGCTGTGGACGTGGGCGAATTTGGCGGGGAAGTTGCCGGCGCTCGAGAAGAGTTAATCTAGTTGAAACTTTCCCCCGATGAAAACCTCTCTCATTCGCCAGAGGGTGGCTGACTTCCTGCAGCGCCACTCCCCTTTTGATGCTCTTTCGGAGCCGGATCTATTGGAGATGGCCAGCAGCGGGAAGGTGAAGTTTCATGAGTCGGAGGAGTACGTCTTCCGGCAGGGGGACCGGAAGGGACCGTTTGTGTGGATGATTCAGCAGGGGCGGGTGGAACTCGTGGATGCCGCAGGACGGCTGTTGGATGTGCGGGGAGAAGGGGATCTATTGGGGTTGGAGCAGTTGGGGGGAGAAGGGGCGGCGGCACATTCGGCGCGGACGGCGACGGATGTGATTCTCTATGGCGTGGCGGCGCCGTTGTTTGAGGCGGCGTTGAGGCGGTATCCGGCGATGGCGAGGTTTTTGTCGGCGCACTCGACGGTGGCGGGCAATTTAGAGTTCAGCCGGAGTTCGTGGCTGGAGGCGGAGTTGCCGCCGCTTGCCTATTTCCAGGCGCGGAAGGGGCGGGGCGAGAGCGGCGTGGGGGTGGGGTGGCCGGTGAGCACGCGAGTGGCCGTGCGGGCGATGGTCCGGGGGCGGGTGGAGTGTTTGGCGATTGTGGCGGAGGGTCGACAGGAGGGGACGCTGACCGCGGTGGAGCTGGCGATGTTCTGCGGGTATGACGCGGTGGGGCTGGTGAGGGCGATTCGGGAGGCGGGGTCAGGGGCGGAATTGGGGCCGCTGCTGCGAAGGGCGGGGCAGATGGTGCGGGATGGGTTGGCGCAGTTACACGATGTGGACGATTGCCGGGCGTTGGGAACGGCGGTGATGGCCGCGATGATGGAGGCATGCATCCGGGTGGCGGCGGAGGAGATGGAAGCGGTGGGGATTCGAGCGGCCGGGGTGCCGCATTGTTGGGTGGTATTCGGGGCGGCAGCGCGGGGGGATCTTTTGGCGGCGGCATTCCCGACGTTGGCGGCTATCTACGATGATGGTGCCGCGGGGTTTTCGGCCGAGGATAGCCTTTACTTCGCGGCGATGATGGGTAGCGTGGCGAGTCAACTCCATGAGTTTCAATTGGAGGGTGGGGGCTTCTACTGGCCGCCGGGGGCGCAGCCCAGTATGCCGCTGGCCGAGTGGAAAAGGCTTTACACCGAGACGATCCGGAACCCGGAGGGCCATGACTTGTACACGCGGCGATTGTACTTCGACATGGCGCTGGTTTCCGGCGAGGGCGCAATGCTGCGGGAGTTGCAGTCGCATATCCGGGAGCAGTTGCAGGAGCAGCGGCAGGCGATTGAACTGCTGGCACATGACACGTTGCGGGAGTTGCCGCCGTTGACGTTTTTCGGCGGGATGGTGATGGAGATTGACGGGGCGGCACGGGCGAGCTTCGACGTGGGCGAGACGGTGGTGCTGCCGCTGGCGAACGCGGTAAGGGTGTATGCCTTAGCGAGGGGCCGGTTGGAAGTTGCGGGTACGCTCGAACGGTTGGATGCGGCGATGATGGATTTTCCAGACGGGGCAGAGGTTTTGCGCGAGGCAGCGGAAGCGTTTCGAGTGGGGCTTTATTATGCTGCGCTTGAAGGCGGGGGGCGGATTGAGCCGGGGAAATTGGGGAAGTTTGAACAACGCGTGCTGAAGACGGCGTTTGCTTCGATGCAGCGATTTCTGGAGTACACGGATGCGACGTTTGCGGGGGCGGTGGCACCTTGAACGGCGACGAGGAGCCGCTGGAGCGGGTTCGTTTCGTGGTCTTAGATACCGAGACGACGGGGCTTGATCCGCGACGGGATCGGATTATTACTATCGGGGCGGTGGCGGTGATCGACGGCGAAATTCTGCTGGAAGATTCGTTCGAAGTGCTGCTGCAGATGGCGTATAACAACTCGTCGGTGACGGTGCATGGGATTACGCGGGACGAGGCGGCGGTGGGGATGGAGGAGCGGGAGGCGTTGACGCTGTTTCTGGATTATTTGCGCGATGGGGTGATTGTGGGACATCACATCGGGCATGACATTCAGGCGCTGAACTGCGCATGCGAGCGGCACTTCGGAACGACGCTCGGGAACCGGTCGCTGGACACGATGGACCTGACGCTGCATTTGGACGACGCGGGGGCGTTTGCGGGACGGCCCATGGCAGCGGGGTTTTCGCTGGATGGGCTGTGCGAGATGTTCGGGGTGAAGGCGCATGACCGGCACACGGCGGGAGGGGACGCGTTGTTGACGGCGCACGTTTTTCTGCGGCTGCTGCGCGCGGCGAAGCGGGTGGGGCGGAATAGCTTGGCGCTCTTGTGCGAGCCTTACAAGGCTACTTAGCGGCGCGATCGTTGCGGTAGACGGTGCCTTCTTTCATGACGAAGAAGACCTTTTCGGTTTGGCGGATATCGGCGGTGGGATCGCCGGGGACGGCGACGACATCGGCGAGTTTGCCGGCGGTGAGAGTGCCGAGGCGGTCGGCGATGCCGAAGAGATCGGCGGCGACGCTGGTGGCGGCTTTGAGGGCGTCAAGGGGCTTCATGCCGTGGTCGACGAGGAGGCGGAACTCGCCGGCGTTGCGGCCGTGGGGGTAGACGCCGGCGTCGGTGCCGAAGGCGATTTTGACGCCGGCGGCGATGGCGCGGCGGACGGTGAGGTCGATCGCATCGAGAGCGAGGCGGCCTTTGCGGACGACGCGGGGGTCGAGACGACCGCCGGCGATGCCTTCGCGGACGCCCTCATAAGCCATGAGGGTGGGGACGTAGTAGGTGCCCTTGGCGACCATAAGTTTCAGGCCTTCGTCGTCGAGGAAGGAGCCGTGTTCGATGGAGTCGATGCCGGCGCGGATGGCCCGTTTGGCACCTTCGGGGCCGTGAGCGTGGGCGGCGGCTTTCTTTCCCATGCTATGGGCCTGGTCGACGAGGGCGTTCATCTCTTCCTGGGTGAGTTGGGGGGAGTCGACGTCGTTGTTGAGGGACATGACGCCGCCGGTGGCGCAGACTTTGATGACGTCGGCACCGTACTTGACGTTCCAACGGACGGCGGCGCGCATGGCGTCGGGTCCGTTGCCGACGGCGGGGTTTTCGTTGGATTCAGAGAGGGCTCCGGCGATGTAGCCGTTGGTGGAATCGCAATGGCCGCCGGTGGTGCCGATGGAGTTGACGACGGTGAGCATGCGGGGGCCTTCGATGTGGCCTTTGTTGATGGCTTCCCGGAGGCCGATGTTCATGAATTGCGAGCCGCCGAGGTCGCGGATGGTGGTGAAGCCGGCTTGGAGGGTGACCTTGGCGATTGGAACGGCGGCTAGGGTTCGCTCGGGAATGGTTTGGGTGAGTCTCAGGATTTGGGCGGTGGCGGCGTTGTTGGCGCTGGGCAGTCCGAGGTGGGTGTGAGCGTCCATGAAGCCGGGGAGGAGGGTTGCGTCGCCGAGATCGATGATGCGGGCTCCGGGGGG
>JBKJLJ010000117.1:0-4808 GCA_046597015.1 Bryobacteraceae bacterium | reverse complement strand
CGCCGTAAATCCGGTGCTCTTCTCCTAGAATCCGCTCGGACAGCGTTTCCACCGTATCCCCGGCTTCCACCGGCACCGTAGCCTGCATCACAATCGGCCCATGGTCGAGATGTTCATCCACAAAGTGAACGGTACAACCCGTCACCTTCACGCCGTAAGCAAAGGCCTGATGCTGTGCGTCCAGCCCCGGAAACGCTGGCAGTAACGACGGGTGAATATTCAAGATCCGCTCCGGAAACGCTCGAATAAAGCCGGCCGTCAAAATTCGCATGTAACCAGCCAGGATCACCCATTCCACGTCGTGTTCGCGCAGCACTTCGATCAGACTCCGGTCATACTCCGGCCGCTCTACGCCTCGGGAAGGCAGCGCTACCGCTGGCAGTCCGCGCCGCCGGGCGGCGTCTAACCCGGGCGCATCCGCCCGATTCGCCACTACCACCGCAATCTCGGCCGGGAGCCGACTTTGGCCTATCTGCTCCGCGATCGCCTCGAAATTCGAGCCTCGACCCGAAAGAACGATTCCCAACCGGGTCATACGTAACGGACGCGGGAACCCCGCCGCACCGGAATCACGGAACCCAGTCGAAAGTTCGGCTCCTTCATCCCATTTAGAATCGTCGCTGCCTTCGCCGCGTGCTTAGCCCCGACACAAAGGATCATCCCAACTCCTAAGTTGAACGTGCGCCGATAGTCCTCTTCCGGAATATTACCCAATTCCCGCAAATGTTCAAACAATGGCGGCACCGTCCACGACTGCAAATCAACCTCGGCTCCAAAGCCCTTCGGCAGCATCCTCGGGGTATTGTCGCTGATGCCGCCACCCGTAATATGCGCCGCGCCCTTCAAGATTTTCGCTTTCGCCAGCGCCTGAATCGCCGCCAGATAACTCCGGTGAACCTTTAACAGCGCGTCCGCCACGGTCATCCCTAAGACATCAACCCGCTGATCGGGACGATACCCCGCCACTTCAAAAAGCAGTTTCCGCGCCAATGAATAGCCGTTTGTGTGCAACCCCGTCGAAGGCAAGCCGATCAAGACGTCGCCCGCCTCTAC
This sequence comes from Bryobacteraceae bacterium, assembly GCA_046597015.1. Classification (GTDB taxonomy): domain Bacteria; phylum Acidobacteriota; class Terriglobia; order Bryobacterales; family Bryobacteraceae. Next base: position 3,755 of record JBKJLJ010000117.1, on the reverse strand, counting down.
TGTCTTGCCATCGAGCATCTTGTCGCTCTCCACGGCTCCCACAATAAACCCCGCTAAATCATACTCACCTGGAAGATACATTCCCGGCATTTCCGCCGTCTCGCCACCAATTAATGCGCAGCCATTCGCTATGCAACCCCGTGCGATGCCCTTCACAACATCGCCGGCGATGACTGCTTCCAGCTTCCCGACCGCAAAATAGTCCAGGAAAAACAGCGGCACCGCCCCCTGCACAGCAATGTCGTTCACGCAGTGGTTCACCAAATCTTCGCCCACCGTGTCGTGACGACCGGTGACGAAAGCTACTTTCAGCTTCGTCCCAACCCCGTCCGCTGAACTGATCAGCACCGGCTTCTTCCAGCCTTGCAACAGATATCCAGCCCCAAAGGAGCCTATATCCGTCTTCACGGACTGCGTGAACGTCTTGCGGGCGTGCGAACGAATCAACGCTACGGCGCGATCCGCCTCGTCAATATCAACACCCGCGTCTTTATACTCGATCGGTTTCGAACTTGCCATGGGATACGAAAACCTCTAGGTTACCGTAAACAGACTATTCAATAAATCCGCGCCACGCATTCCCCCGCTCGTCGCGCAATAAAATCCCGCTACTGTCCGACATCCCCGAGATCGTCTTGCCCTGTTGATTGCAGAACCGGTAGCGGATTACGTTGTCCCCCTGCGGCTCCGCCGTCCCGTTCCACTCCGCCCCATACTCGTCCCGCAACCGCACAAACTCCCCAGTCCCGAATCCAGACAGGGTGCCTCCGCCCCGCACGTTTTCAAATCGATAGTAGCCACTCGGCACTGAAGTTAAACCCTGCTTGCGACGGTAGATCATGTCCTGATTCTCCGTCGCATTCAACCGAAATGCCATCGAACAAAACCCTTAGGGTACCCAGCGCTATCCCTATGCGATCTTCGGACGGATCACCGCCACCCCGATCCCTCCCAGCGTTTTCTGCAACTCATCATATTGCTCCTCGGTGTCAAACAAGCCAACAATCGCCCCGCCCGATCCCGCAAAGTTTGCCGAAGCCCCGCATCGACGCGCCCCTTGGATCATCTCCAGATTTCCCTCACCGATCTGATACAGCTTCGTCCGCAAATCAAAATTCGCATCGATCAACTGATGCAAAGTCGCTCGGTCGCCCGCCAAAAGCGCCTCCCGCCCTCGCTCCGCATACGACGCCCAAATCGCCATTGCCTCCACCACGGCCGGCTCCCGCCGTCGCCATCTATCCCGGACGTTGTTATGGAATAGTTCCGTGCCTTCACTCAACGATGTACGGTAGGCGACATACACCCGATCCAGCAACGCCGGGTCCAGCGACTCGTACTTCCCATACCCTTGCCGCTTCATCAACTCCTCATCGAAGTCCATGTAAACTACTCCGCCGTAGGATTGAATCACGCGGTCCTGCAATCCGGCACTCACTCCCAGCTCGCGCGTCTCGGTCTCGAGCACCAAATTCGCCTGAATCGCCAACGGAATCTCGACACCGTAGTAAATAAGAAGCGCCCGCAACGCCGCCGTGATAATCGCGCTGCTCCCTCCCATCCCGAGCCGCAACGGCACCGTCGACTCATACTCCAACGTGAAGTTTCGCTCCGGCAGTTCAATGTTTTGCTCCTTGCAGTACTCAAGGAAGCGCATGATCAGCGCTTGGACAATCCTGATGCCGCCGTAGTAGCCCCGCCAGCGAGTCGAACGATACAAATCGTCCAGACTGTCAAACACCGGAAGGTCCGATTTCGCGGGCTTAATTTCCAGCCGCGCACTCGGATAAAGCAACACCCGGGCTCGAAAATCCCGCACCAATAGAGAAATCGTCTTCCCAAAATAACCGTCGCTCGGATTGCCCAACAATCCGGCTCGTGCGTGAGCGTACGTTTCAATCATACGGCCTTCATCTTGCCTTGCCGAACCCTCACGGCGCAAGCGACGGCGTCATACTGAGATTTATGCGCGCATTGATCCAACGGGTTCTTAAGGCTGAAATCTCCGTCGACGGGCAAGTCGTGGGCTCGATCGGCCCCGGTTTATTGGTCTTTCTTGGGGTAGGGAAAGGGGATACCCCAAATGGAGCAGACTACCTGCTCGACAAGATCCTAAGCATCCGCATCTTTTCAGATGAACACTCACTAATGAACCGTAACCTTCTAGACGTAGGCGGCGCCTTACTCGTCGCCTCCCAATTCACACTCTACGCCAACACCCGCAAGGGGCGTAGACCCAGCTTCGAACTCGCCGCTCCGCCAGACTTAGCCAAACAACTCTACGATTATTTCCTTCACCAAGCAAGTAAATCAGGAGTGGTTTTGCAGGCCGGAATATTCCAAGCCCATATGATGGTTTCGCTAATCAACGACGGGCCGGTCACTCTTCTAATCGACACTCTTGACAATTTCAAGTCTAAGGTTGAAAGTAATAGGTAGAGTATGGCTAAAACAACTCTCCTAGTTGACAACATCGCGCTTTACCAAGCGGCTCTTGAAGGTTTAGAGCTACAGAAACATCGCGTCGAAGAACAGATCCGTCAGGTCCGTGAAGTTCTAAGCGGACGTCGGGTCTCTGCACCTCAGTCGGAGGCTGCGCCCGCCGCAGCTCCAGGCAAGAAAGAGAAGAAAGTGAAAGTCGCGCCTTTGGCCGGGAAGAAACGCAAACGGACCCTCAGCGAAGAGGCTCGTACGCGTATCGCGGAAGCTCAAAAGAAGCGTTGGGAAACCTTCCGCGCTGCCCAGAGCAAGTAGCGTTCACTTCTTACTCCCTCTCAACCACGCGCCAGCGATGGCGGTGCACAATCTCACCGATTGGGCCGTTATCGCGGGTGCGTCCTCCCTCAAAAAACACCGCCCTCTCCGCTATCGCCTCCGCAAATCCAATATCATGCGTCGCTACCAGCTTCGCCTGCGGCAAACCCTGCAACAACTCGAGCAACTCCCGTTGCCCGGGCGGATCCAAAAACGTAGTTGGCTCATCCAAAACCAAAATCTTCGGTTCGAGAATCAACACCCCTGCGACTGCCACCCGTTTCTTCTCCCCGGCACTTAACTGATACGGGGCCCGCTCCGCTAGCTTGCCAATTCCCAGGCGCCCGAGCATCCCTTCGGCCCTCTCCCGAGCTTCGGCTATACCCATACCCCGCTGGCGCAGCCCAAACGCCACATCCTCCCATACCGTCGGCATGAACAATTGATCATCCGAGTCCTGGAAAATCAACCCCACCAATTCCCGAATCCGACCCACACTCTCGTTCGTCAATAACTCCCCTCCGACCTCAATCCGCCCCTCCCCTCGCAAAAGCCCGTTCAGATGAAGCAGAAACGTCGTCTTCCCCGATCCGTTCGCTCCCAACAGAGCCACGGTCTCGCCCGCTTCCAACGAAAAATCGATCCCCTCGATCGCCTTCCAACCATTAGCGTAGCAATGGCTCAAGCCTTCCACTCGCAATAACGTCCCCATCTTCCCTCCAGCGCAGATATCCCGCCCTTTCCATTCTACTTAGGCCACAATAAAGGCGTGATCCTTTCTATAGGCACCGACCTAGCCGAAGTCCTCCGCATCCGCGACGCCCACGCCCGCTTCGGCGACCGCTTCCTACTCCGCGTCTTCACCCCGCACGAGATCGCTTACTCCCTCGCCAAGGCTAACCGCTTCGAACGCCTTGCCGCTCGATTCGCCGCCAAAGAAGCGCTCATGAAGGCTATCGGCACCGGACTGACTCAGGGCGTCTCCTGGCATGACGTCGAAG
>JBKJLJ010001084.1:0-3301 GCA_046597015.1 Bryobacteraceae bacterium | reverse complement strand
AAGAGGGGCACGGTGAGGTTTGCCGAACTGCGCAAACGGGGCGTGGGTAAAGATCTTGCCGCTCAAACGGCGGGAAGCGCCCATGGCCCGTGGCGGCTGGCGGACTCACCCGGAGTGCAACTTGCATTGCCCAATGCCTATTTCGACTCGCTCGGGATTCCGAGATTGACGGTGCGTTGATGGCTTAACTCACCGAACCGCCGGATGCGGACCCGCATGTCCGGTGGTGTGGCAGGGGAGGAGCCGCGAGGCTCCCCCCTATGTCGATAGGGAGAAGTTAAGAATCGAAGAAAGCGGTGCCGCACGAAGTGGCGCGGACGGCCGGTTCGGCGAGGGTGCTAATCAATACCTTAGTTCTTGGGTTCGTCCACCGCGAGAGTAGCGCGCTTCGCCCGCGCCAAATAGGCCGCTCCGGCCAAAGCGAACCCCAGGCTCATCCACTGCGTCAGCGACAAGCCGCCCTGCAGCCCTTGTTCGTGATGTCGAACAAACTCAACGAAAAAGCGGACCGTCGAATAGACGGTCAAATACATCCCGATGACGGTCCCAGCTCGGTGCGGCCGCTTGGCCATTCGATATAGTACCCAGAACAGGACGAATTCAGCGACCGCTTCGTAAAGTTGGGACGGATGGAGAGGGATTCCTAAGGGTGTCCCACTGATTTTCGCCGCGTCCGGGTTGGAATAGCGCACCGCCCAGGGGCGCTCGCAATATGCTCCATAGCAGCAGCCGGCGGCAAAACAGCCGATTCTTCCCACCGCGTGCCCTAGGGCGAGGCCTGGGGCGAACAGGTCCGCAATCGGCAAAAACGACATCCTTTCGCGGCGGACATACCACCAGGCCACCAGGAGGGCCGTGACCAGCCCACCTTGGAATACGCCCGCGGCCTGCAGCGTTGCTACGGAAAAGATTTCTTCGGGTCGCTGGGCGTAGTAACCCCAATCGAAAGCGAACATCGCCAACTTTGCGCCGAGCATGCCGGCGAATACGACGTATAGGACCAAGTTGGTGATCTTTTCCGGATCCAGTTTTTGCTGGCGCGCTAACCGGGTCGTGACGAGCAGCCCCAGCAGCACGCCGCTGGCTACTAACACCCCATAAGTAGGGAGGAAAAAATCGCCAAAGGAAAATAGCTTAGGCAGCATGTTTCTCGCCTCTTTCGCGCCAGATATCCAGTAGCAGCAATGCGGCCCCGACGCAGATCGCACTGTCGGCAACATTGAATACCGGCCAGCTATAATCACCAATGTAAACGAGCAGGAAATCTGTCACATAGCCCCGTAGCACGCGATCCAACATATTGCCCAGGGCACCGCTAAGCACCAGCGCCAAGGCCGCCCGAACCCAATCGGACTGCCGGTCTTCTTTGCGGAACGACATAGCCAGCATTCCGGCGACGACCAAGGTAATCAGGCCCGAGAACCCGATCAGAACCACCGCGCGGACCTGATCGGATGCGTCGTTCAGCAGGCTGAATGCCGCCCCCCGGTTTTGCGCGTGGACGATGCTGAAGAACCCGGGGATGACCGCATAGGTATCCCAAAAGCTGACCCGTGCTTCAATCATGCGTTTGGTCCCCCAATCGAGGGCGAAGACCAGCGGCACCAGCGCGAGAATGGCAACTCGGATTCCTGGCATCGTGATCTCAGTCCGCAAACATTTCCCGCACCGCCGCCGCGCAAGGAGCGCACACGGTCGGCAAGTCGGCATCGGCGCCAACGTTTGACATGAACTTCCAACACCGTTCGCACTTTACGCCGTCGGCCTTCCCGACTTCGACAGCCATCGGTCCGGGTCCGGAGAGTTCCAGTTCGACTTGCGAAACGATGAACAGCCCGGGCAGTTCGTCCTGGTGCGCAGCGAGGAGGGCGTAGGTCGCCTCCTCAGCGGAAATTTTAACCTTCGCTTCGAGCGGCGCGCCGATCAGATTCGTCTGCCGCGCGGTTTCGAGCGGCTTGGTCACTTCGCCGCGTAGCGCCATCAGTTTGTCCCAGTCGCCGAGCGCGCTCCGTTGTGCCGTCGGAATGCCGGCGGTCAACTCTTCCGGATTAGGCAAGAGAGCCAAGTGGACACTGTCGGTTTTGCCCAGGCTCTTCCAGATCTCCTCGCAAGTGAAGCTGAGGATCGGGGCCAGCAACCGAATCAAGGAATCGGTCAACCGGTACAGCGCGGTTTGCGCACTGCGCCGGGCCTGCGATTTGGTCGCCGTTGTATACAGGCGGTCTTTCAAGACGTCAAAGTAGACTGCGCTTAAATCGGTCGAGCAAAACGCATAGCAAGCTTGATAGATGCGGTGAAAGGCATACTCGTCATACCAAACGCGGCACTTGGCCACCAACTCTTCGGCGCGGACGAGAATCCATTGATCGATCGGCTCTAACTCTGCGGCGGGAACAGCATCGGTTTGCGGATTGAAGCCGTGCAGATTGCCGAGCGCGTAGCGGAACGTGTTCCGGAACTTCCGGTAGGCCTCAGTCAGCCGCTGCAGGATTTCATCGCCGAGCCGGACGTCTTCCCAAAATTCAACCGAACTCACCCAGAGTCGCAGGATGTCGGCTCCGGCCTGCTTGATGATCTTTTCCGGTTCAATTACGTTGCCGAGCGACTTCGACATCGCCCGGCCCTTGTCGTCGAGCGCCCAGCCGTTCGTGAGGCAGCCGCGATAGGGCGCATCGCCTTTGGTGCCGACTCCAACCAGCAAAGAGGAATGAAACCAACCGCGATACTGGTCCCCGCCTTCGAGGTATAAGTCGGCCGGCCACGGCAGGTCATAGCGCTCGTTGAGCACGGCCAAATGGCTGGAGCCGCTATCGAACCAGACGTCGAGAATGTCCTTTTCCTTAGAAAAGGCGCTCGCTCCGCAAGTGTCACAATGGTAGCCTTCCGGCAGCAGTTCGGCGGGAGTCTTTTCGTACCAAATGTCGGCCGAGTGGATCTTGAACTGAGCCACGACTCGATCGAGGATTGTCCGATCCTTCACTAAATCGCCGCAGGCGTTGCAGGTAAACGCCACAATCGGCACGCCCCAGGTCCGTTGGCGAGAGATACACCAATCGGGCCGGGCGGCGATCATATTCGAGATCCGCTCTTCGCCCCAAGTGGGCATCCATTTCACGCGTTTGATCGCCTCGAGCGCTTCGTGCCGGAGGTCGTTCTTCTCCATGCCGATGAACCATTGCTCGGTGGCGCGGAAGATGGTGGGCTTGTGGCAGCGCCAGCAGTGCGGGTAGGAGTGCTCGATCGTGCGCCGTCCGGCGAGCGCATCGACCGCCGTCAGCAGTTCCATCACCTTGCCGTTCGC
>JBKJLJ010000910.1:0-3469 GCA_046597015.1 Bryobacteraceae bacterium | reverse complement strand
CTTCTATGGTGACGCGGCCGACGAGGCCGGGGCGGTAGTAGCTGCCCGTGAGGCGCGCGTTCATGACGATCTCGGCCTTCGCGAGATTGTTGTCGACGACGAGCGGGTTTTCCGTTTTGATGGCGATACCGTAGTCGAGGCGTTCGAGCAGGGGAGAACGGTCTTCGCTGACGTCAACATTCGGCGGCGTGTTGAGGACGTTCAGCAGGCCTTGGTCCAGGTTCAAGGGCTCGGTGTAGCTGCCTTCGACGATGGTGACATTCCCACCCAGCAGGAGCCGTTTGCCGGCCGAGCGGAGCGAGAGATCGGCGTTCGAAAGCGTCTTCAGGTTGGCCGGAAAATCGAGGTAGACGCCCTTCGAAGCGACCTTCAAATTGACATCGTTTCCCCTTACGGAGAAGCCGCCAGAGCCGGTGAGAGTGCCCCCGTTGAGGCCGCCGGACAGCTGGCTGAGCACGACGCGTTCGCCCGCGATATCGAGGCGGAGGTTCACCTTTTCCGCCTGGACGCGCGGCGATGCGATGCTGAGATCAGCGTCGGCAACTTGCAGATATCCATTCGCCAATGGGGCCTTTACGGTGCCCCCGACAGTTAGGGCAGCGACGGTGGCACCCTGTGCTCGTACGGTCTCCGTGAACGCGGAGAGGACGGCCAAATCGAGATTTGACTCTACCTTTAGCTGAAGGGCCTGGGCGCCGGTGAACTGCGCGGTACCTTCGGCGTGGACCTTCGCGCCTTGGCCGGCGAGCGTGAACTGCGCCACCTGCACTGTTCCCGCGTTGACGTTCAACAGCGATTGGCCTTCCTGCGCCAATTGGAACTTTCCGGCTTGTACGCGCAAGTCCTCGAACTTGACGGTGCCCTTGATTGCTTCCAGTTCCGGCCTTGCTGCTTCGAGGGAAGCGGTGAAGGAGGTCTGACCGCCGATCATTTCGGGCACGCCTTCGAGATGGGAAAACTTCAGTTCTTTGACGGACAGTTCGGCGCCGGCCGCTCCGCCTTTGCGCGCGAAATCGACGGGCAGATTGGCGGGGAGCAAGCCGAGGGGAAGGGCGGCCTTTCCGGTAATGTTTGCATTGGCCCAAAGGGCTTCGAGCGTCTCGATCCGAAGGTCGCCGTCGCCAAGGAGCGCCTGCAATTTCACGCCAGAGATGGGGGAAATGGAGGCGTTGTAATAGAAGCCTTCGGTGAGGGAAAAGTTGACTTGGGGATCGAGCGAGTAGCGGCCGGCTTGTAGGGTGCTCTTGACGGAACCCGACAATTTCAAGGTGCCAGCGGCGGCTTCTTCGGGCAAGGGGCGGAAGGCTCTGTGGGCTGTCGCGAGGTTGACTTCGCCATCTACCTTCATGAGCCCTGGCGCCTGGCCTGCGGCGGTGATCCGCGTCCCCGGAGCGATGAAGGTAGCCGGTTTTAGGGTGATTTCCCCGTTCCTGTAGGTCGCCTCCAGCAGGCCTTCGGTACGGACGGGTTGGCCTTCCACGACCATGGAAACCGCTTCAGCGCGCAAGGTGGCCTCGCTTTGTTTCCAGTTGGCCGCTTCGCCCGTGGCCTTCATGGCTCCGGTTACTTTCACGGTTTCGAGTTCAGAATCCTGGGCTTTTACGTTCAGGAGAAAGGGGTAGGGAGCGACGGTGGAGGCGGTGGCTTCCGCATTCAGGTTTTGCTTTTTGGCGAAGGCCGTCAGGCGCAGCGCTTCGCCATTCAAGTCTGCTTTTACTTCGAGGGGACCGACATCGATCAGGTCGCCTTTCAGCGTCGCCTTCACGACGGGTTCGGCGACCGTTCCGGTACCTGTTGCGCTGATGGCTACTGTGCCCTTTGTGAGCTTCAGCGGATCGCTTTGGAGCGTGGCCGTGAACTGCTTCGAGTCAAATTCGTAAGTGCCCTGGCCGGTGAGCTTTTCAGATGGCGCCTTAGCTAGCAGCAGGTCTGGAACGGTGGCGGAGGTCTTGTCGAAGTTGACGGTGGCGCTGAGGGTTCCGAGCTTCTCGCCGTAGGCTTCGAGGTCTGCGACATTCACTGTGACGAGGCCTTCCGGACGATCTATGGTGCCGTTGAGATTGGCCTGAAGATTTGCGATGCCGGAGACGGGCAGCGTGGTGAGCCGCTCGTCGAGCTTCACGTTCACCGCTTCGGCCTGCAAGGCGAGCGGGCCTTTGGTGCCCACCGAACCACGGGCGGTGATGCTTTGTCCGTTCCACGTTGCTTGGGCCTGGTCGAGGTCCAGTCGCTCCGCGTTCGCCCGGCCGGAGGCCGTGAGCGCTATGCCCGTTACGCCTTCGGCGCGCAAGTTGGGGGCGTCGACGGTGAACTCCGCGGAGGGTTGAGCGACGGTGCCGCCAACCTTGGCCTGCAACGTGAGCGGCCCGGCGATGGGCAGCTTGGCGTAGGGCTGAGCGGCGATATTGTCCGTCTTGGCGTTGAGCTGTCCGCTGAGCTGTTTGCGGGCGTTGACGGTGATAGTACCGGTGGCTTCGATTCCACTCAGCATGGCGCGATCAATCCGGAGGTTCGTCCCTTGCGGCGTATGCCGCAAATGGAAGCTGCCGGCGACCGGATAAACGCCGACGGCGGCGGGTCGATTGGCCGCGAGTGTGACTACAGAATCCGCAGTGGCCGAGGCGAAATCGAAGCCTTTCCATTGAGCCCGCACGGTGCCGTTGGCTGTACTGTCCAGAGTCGGAACGAAGCGATTTACCGCGACCCGCTGGAACGATCCATTGAACCAACTCGGCCCCGCGGTACCTAACGAGATTGCCCCGTCGCCGGATGCGTTGGCGAGCGCGGAAATAACGCTGAGGCCCTTGGCTGTGATCGCCTTTGCCGCAGGATCGTAACCGAAATCTCCGGTGATATCGACGTTCTGATAGGTCTGCCAGCCGGCTCGGGTCGCGTTTACTTTGGCGGTTAGGAGGGGCGATTTGGCGTTGCCCGCAATCGTTACTTCGGCGTGAACCTGGCCCTGGTATTCCGTCGCGAACCGATCGATGCTGGCATCGAGAATCAGCTTGCCTTCGAGGGCGGTGTCCTTAAAATCTTTAGCAGCTATGAAACCGCTTAGCGTCGCGCCGGGGGTGCGGAGGGTAAGGTCGAGCTTGGCGTCGTCGCGGCCGGAATCCAACACGGCACGGAGGGAATCGAGGGCGTAATTTTTCTCGCCATAGACCGCCGAGCCGGTAGACTGCGTCCCCAGCGTCAGTTGATGGCGGCGGGTAAGGCGGCTTCCGGCGACGTTGAGGTCCCATTGAGGGAGCCAGATTTTCAGGCCGTCGCGCGCGTCGTCGACCCGAAGTGAGCCTTGCGCCACTCTCAAGCTTTCGACGAGGTATTCGAAGGGCTCACCGGTGCTGGATTTCGATTCCGGGAGATTCGAGACGCCATTGGCATCAATGACGATCCAGACCTCGGTTCGTCCGAGGGTCGCGTTCGACACGATGAAGTGGCCTCGGATCAAGTCCCAGAGTGAAAG
>JBKJLJ010000797.1:0-7334 GCA_046597015.1 Bryobacteraceae bacterium | reverse complement strand
CGCTCGCGAGGTCCTGCTGGTGGATGGTGCTGGGTTGGGATTTAGCCAGTTGGCCGGTGAGGGTGAGGGATTCTTCGAGATGTTTTTGAGCTTCGGCGGTGTGGCCGACGGTGGCGTGGATGGTGCCGAGGTGGGCCTGGGAGAGGGCGAGGAGGCGGGGGTTAGTGGTGGTAGGGGCTTGGCTGATCAATTTAAAGGCTTCCGTGGTTTGGCCGGTGGTGGCGAGGACTATCGCCAGATTTTGGTAGTTCGCGAGGAGGGCGTCGGGCGGGGCGGAGTTAGCTTCCAGGAGTTTGCGGGCTTGTTGGTAGTGGTCGAGGGCGGTGGCGATGTCGCCGGTAGCTGCGGCGACGTCGGCGAACCCTTGGTGGGCGGTTGCCAGTTCAAGGGGGGCGGGGAGGTTTGCGAGGAGCTGGATAGAGTTTTGATAGCTTTGTTGGGCGGCGGTGGGGTCTCCGAGATGGGGGAAGTTGGGATTGCCTTGGAGGTTGCCGACACGGATCCAGGTTTCGGCGAGTTGGCGTTGGAGGGTGGGGTCGTTGTTGGCCTCTTTGGAGAGGTTGGTGAGGTATTCGACTGACTTAGCGACGAGGAGGCGGCGGGCGGGGGTAGTGCCGGGGATGGGCGAGATGGCGTCGTGGACTTCAAAGAGGAAAGAGTTGGCGATTTTGCGGACTTCTTCGAAGCGGCGGGCGGCTAGATCGCGCTGGACGCCGGCGGTGTGGGCTTGCCAGGCGGCGACGATGGCGAAGATCAGGATAAGGCCCAGTGCGGCGGAGGCGGTGAGGGCCAGGGCGCGGTTGCGGGCGAAAAAGAGGCGGACGCGGTACAGAGGGCTTTCGGGGAGGGCGGAGACGGGTTCGAGGGCGAGGTAGTGCCGGAGGTCGTCGGAGAGTTGAGCAGCGGATTGATAGCGTTCCTTGCTGTTCCGGCGGAGGGCTTTCAGGACGACGGCGTCGAGATCGCCAGAGAGTTTGCGGCGCAGGATTTGGGGGGACGGTTCGCGGGTGGCGGAGATAATGGTGGGATTTTTGGTCTGTTGGTGGGTGGGGGATTGGATTACGCGGGAGATGGCGGCCGAGGGTGGTTCCGGTTCCGATTGAGACATGACCTTGAGTAGTTCGAGGGTGATGCCGTCTGTGGTGGGATAGGGGCGATGGCCGGTGAGTAACTCGTAGAGGATGATACCGAGTAAGTAGACATCGGAAATGGTGGTGACGGCTTCGCCGCGGATCTGTTCGGGGCTGGCGTATTGAGGCGTCATGAGACGCATGGAGGTGGCAGTTTTGTCAGTGGTGGCGGTGCCGTCGGAAGTGAGTATTTTGGCGATGCCGAAATCGAGGAGTTTTACGGTTCCGTCCGGTTTGACCAGGATATTTCCGGGTTTGAGGTCGCGGTGTACGACGAGATTTTGGTGAGCGTAGTGGACGGCGGCGCAGACGTCACAGAAGAGGCGGAGGCGGGCCTCGGTGGAGAGCTTGTTTTGATCGCAGAAGGTGTCAATGGGATGGCCTTCGACATACTCCATGACAAAGTAAGGGCGTCCGTCTTCAGCGGCACCGCCATCGAGAAGGCGGGCGATATTGGGATGGTCGAGTGAGGCTACTATTTGCCGTTCGCGCCGGAAGCGTTGAATGATGCGGTCCTGCTCCATGCCACGGCGAATTACTTTGATGGCGACTAACTTGGAGTAATGCTGGTCGGCGCGGGAGGCGAGATAGACGGCACCCATGCCGCCGACGCCGATTTGACGTTGGACAGCGTAGGGACCGATGAAGGGAGGAAGGGCTTCTTCCTGATCCCGGGCGGCTTGTTCGAGAATTTGGGAGACGGGGGTGACGGCGGGGTGGGACAGGAAATCGGAGGATGAGGAGTCGGAATTGAGGAGTTGGCGGACTTCGTGCTGGAGCGCCCGATCGGCCCCGCAGGCTTTATCCAAAAAGGCTTGGCGCTGGTCGGCTGGTTGGTCGAGGACCAACTGGAAGAGGCTTTTAACTTGGCTGTAACGTTCTGGTGTCACGCGAAGGACCGATGATAACAGAAAGGGCCGAAGCTGCCGTATAGATTAGGCGGTTCGGCCCTGGCGCCCTCCGACGACTGGAAGCGGTAATTAGCCACTTCAATAAGTAGGGCGGATTTGGGAGGGGAAAGCCATCACAATATTTATGGTCGTTGGGCGGTGAGTTGGCCGTGAAGCCAAGCCTTGGCCATGCGCCATTCGCGTTCGATGGTGGCCGTGGAGGAGCCGATTACTTCGGAGACCTCTTCCACTGTGAGTCCGCCAAAAAAGCGAAGCTCGACTATTTTTGCCTGGTTCGGATCGAGTTGCTGAAGCCGGGTGAGGGCTTCGTCGAGTTCGTCGAAGGCGACGGGTGGTCCGGCGGCGAGGCCGAGGGAATCGTCGAGGGAAAGTTTTTGGGCGTCTCCGCCGCGTTTGAGGGCGTTTTGGGTGCGGGCGTGGTCGACGAGGATGCGGCGCATGAGTTGAGCGGCGACGCCGAAGAAGTGGGCGCGGCTTTGCCAAGTGACGCGGGTCTGGTCGACGAGTTGCATGTAGGCTTCGTGGACTAGGGCGGTGGCCTGGAGGGTGTGGTCCGAGCGCTCCCGGCGCATATAGTTGGCCGCAATCTTTCTTAACTCGTTGTAAACAATGGGAAATAGTTGATCGTGAGCCTGGTTTTCGCCGCTGCGCAGATTGGCGAGGAGTTGGGTAACGTCGTTATTATCGGGTATGGCCACGGGTATTAGGTGTCCGGAGAGCGTGGAATCGTGACAACGTTTGCGGACTGAGGAGACGGTTTGGTGGGAACGGGCAGATTCGAACTGCCGGCCTGCCGCTTAGGAGGCGGCCGCTCTATCCATCTGAGCTACGTCCCCGCCTTGCCTAAAATTCTACCAGCGCTTGAGTCCTTTTTGACCAATATCTTTGCGGAGTTGGAGGCCGTCGAAGTGAATTAGTTCGGCGGCGGCGTAGGCTTGGTCGATGGCTTGGCGGAGGGTGGGGGCGGAAGTAGTGACCGCAAGGACTCGGCCGCCGGCGGTGAGGAGGTGGTTTTCGACGAGGGCGGTGCCGGCTTGGAAGATTTGGGCGCCGGTGGCTTGGGCGGCTTCGATGCCGGTGATGGGATCTCCGGTGCGGACTTGGGCAGGATAGCCGGGGGCGGCTAGGATGACACAGACTGCGGGATAAGAGCTCCACTCAAGGGTGGTGTCGTTTAGTTTTCCAGAGGCGGCGAGAGAGAGCACCGGGGCGAGGTCGGACAGAAGGGCGAGCATGAGGGGTTGCGTTTCGGGGTCGCCGAGGCGAACGTTGTATTCGAGGATTTTTGGCCCGGCGGGAGTCATCATCAAACCAGCGAAGAGGAACCCGGTGAATGGTGTGCCTTCGGCGTCCATGCCGTCGATGGTGGGGCGGAGGATTTCGTCGAGGATCCGCTCGTGTTGGGTGGGGGTGAGGATGCGGTCGTCGACGTAGGCCCCCATGCCGCCGGTGTTGGGACCGCGATCGCCGTCGAAGATCGCTTTGTGGTCCTGGGCCGGTTTGAGGGGGAGGATGGTGTGTCCGTCGGTGATGGCGATGTAGGAGACTTCTTCGCCAGTGAGGAATTCTTCGATCACGAGTTGAGAGCCGGCGGCGCCGACTAGGGAGCCATCGAGGAGCTGGGCGGCGGCGGTGAGCGCTTCGGCTTTGGTGGGAACGATGAGGACACCTTTGCCGGCGGCGAGACCATCGGCTTTGAGGACAAAGGGGGCGTCGAAAGAGTTGATGGCGGTTTCGGCTTCGGCGAGGGAGGTGGCGGTGGAGTAGCGCGCGGTTGGGATGTTGTGGCGGGCAAAGAAGTTTTTAGCGAAGACTTTGGAGCCTTCGAGTTGGGCGGCTGCGGCAGTGGGTCCGAAGATGGCGAGACCGGCGGCGCGAAAGGCATCGACGACGCCGGCGATGAGGGGGACTTCGGGTCCGACAATGGTGAGGTCGATTTGGTGTTCGTGGGCGACGGCCAGATAATCGGCGGGAGTTGTTCCGGAGGGGGAGACGCATTGGGCGACGGCGGCGATGCCGGGGTTGCCGGGCGCGGCGAAAACGCGAGTGACGGTAGGGCTTTGGGCCAGTTTCCAGGCGAGGGCATGTTCGCGGCCGCCGGCTCCGATGACGAGGATATTCACGGTTGATGCTCCTCAAGTTAGAATAGAACAGGCTCTGCCCTTTTCCTTATGCCAGTTGTATTAAAGCCGTTGCAATATGATGTGATCGTGATTGGGGCCGGTCATGCGGGTTGCGAGGCGGCGCGGGCGAGTGCGCGATTGGGATTGCGGACTGCGATGGTGGCGATGAACATCGACTTGATTGCGCAGCTTTCGTGCAATCCGGCGGTCGGTGGAATTGCGAAGGGCCACCTGGTAAGGGAGATTGATGCGTTGGGCGGGGTGATGGGAGAGGTGGCGGATGCGGTGGGAATCCAATTCCGGCTGTTGAACACGAGTCGGGGGCCGGCGGTGTGGTCTCCTCGGGCGCAGTGCGATAAGAAGCAGTATCGGATCAAGATGCGGGAGGTGTTGGAGGGAGAGCGGAACTTGCATTTTTTGCAGGCCGAGGTGGCGGAGTTGGTGATTGAGGGTGAGGGGGCGCGGCGCCGGGTGAGTGGGGTTCGGTTGCGGGATGGCCGGACGGCGTTGAGTGGGGCGGTGGTGGTGACGACGGGGACATTTTTGAACGGGTTGGCACATGTGGGGGAAGCGAAGACGGATTGCGGGCGCAATGGGGAAGCGCCTTCGAACCTTTTGGGGCATCAGTTACGAAGTTTGGGGATGGCGTGGACGCGACTAAAGACGGGGACGCCGCCGCGGTTGGATGGGCGGAGTTTGGATTGGTCTCGATTTGAGCCGCAGGATGGGGATGCGTTGCCGACACCGTTTTCGTTTATGACGGGGAAGATTGAGCGGGAGCAGATTCGGTGTCATATCGCGTACACGTCGGAGGCGACGCACGAGGTGTTGCGGCAAAACATTCACCGATCTCCCTTGTATTCGGGGGCGATTGAGGGGATTGGACCGCGGTATTGTCCGTCGATAGAGGACAAGGTGGTGAAGTTTCCGGATCGGGAGCGGCATCAGCTATTTTTGGAGCCGGAGGGGTTGGACACGTACGAGGTATACGTGAACGGGATGTCGACGTCGATGTGGGTGGATGTGCAGGTGGCGATGTTGGCATCGGTGCCGGGATTGGAAGACGCGGAGATGATTCGGCCGGGATATGCGATTGAGTACGATGCGATTGACGCTCGAGAGCTGAACCACGGGTTGGAGAGTAAGCAGATCGCAGGTTTGTTTCTGGCGGGTCAGATCAACGGCACGTCGGGTTACGAGGAGGCGGCGGCGCAGGGGTTGATGGCGGGGATTAACGCGGCGCGCAGCGTGGGCGGGTTGGAGCCGTTTGTGGTGGGGAGGACGGAGGGATATATCGGGATTTTGATCGACGACTTGATCAGCAAGGGCGTGGATGAGCCGTATCGGATGTTCACGTCGCGGGCGGAGTTTCGGCTGCATTTACGGATTGACAACGCGGATTCGCGGTTGACGCCGGGTGGGCGGGCGATTGGGCTGGTGGGCGAGGATCGGTGGAGCCGATTTGAGCGGAAGCAGGGACAGTTTGCAGCGTTGTTACCGTTGTTGGAGGGCACGCGATTGACGACGCGTCAATTTCCGGATGTCCCCTTTTGCGGGACGGAGAATCCCACGTTAGCAACGTGGTTGAAGCGACCGGAGGCGGTGATTGGGTTGTTGCGTCCTTGGATTGAGACGCAGGTGGGGGAGCCGGAGCATGGGTTATTGGGGGCGGTGGAGACGCATTTGAAGTACAGCGGGTATTTGCGTCAGGAGGAGCGGCAGGTGGCGCGGTTGCAGGCTTCGGAGGCCCGATCGATCCCGGTTGAGTTGGATTACGGTCGGATTCCGGGGTTATCGCGAGAGATGGTGGACAAGTTTCGGAAGGTCAGGCCGGTGACGTTGGGTCAAGCGTCACGGATTCCTGGAGTTACGCCGGCGGCCGTGTCGGTATTGGACATCTATCTTTCCTAGGCTTCGTTCCACGTGGAACGTGGAGAGAGATGATTGGGGTCTATGATTGGTGCTCTTAGTGTCCAGGGCAGGTTCCACGTGGAACGGAGGGGGTTCAAGGGTGGCAGGCGGGTTCCACGTGGAACTAGCGACACTGGAGGGATCAATTGCCACGAGTGGGCCGAAGGATGAGGTGAGCCATGATAGGATTAGTCGAGGAAACACAACCATTGGCCAAAACGATTGCAATAGCCAATCAGAAGGGTGGAGTTGGCAAGACGACCACCGCTATCAATTTGGCAGCCTCGCTGGCGGCGAATGAGCTGAGAGTTTTGCTGGTGGATGCTGATCCGCAGGGGAATTCGACTACGGGATTGGGAATTGCGAAAGATCCGGACAACAATGTGACTTTGTATCACGTACTGTTGGGGGAGAATGATGCGGCGGAGGCGATCGTTGCTACCGAATGCGACGGGTTGGAAATATTGCCGGCCGATCGGAACCTGGTCGGTGTGAATATCGAGTTAGTGAATCGACCCAATCGGGAGCTTTGTCTGAAGACGGCCCTAGCGTCAATTCAGGATCGGTTCGACTACATTCTGATTGATTGCCCGCCGGCGCTGGATCTTTTGACGCTAAATGCGTTGGTAGCCTCCAATTCGCTGCTCGTGCCGATTCAGTGCGAGTTCTTTGCGCTGGAAGGGATCTCTCAGTTGATGGACACGGTGGAGCGGATCAAAGATTCGTTCCAACACAACCTGAAAACCGAAGGGATTCTTCTGACGATGTACGATGACCGTACGAATTTGACCCGTCAGGTGGCGCAGGATTTGAAAGAGTTTTTCCAGGACGAGGTCTTCAAGACCGTCATTCCTCGCAGTATCCGGTTGGCGGAAGCGCCAAGTCACGGCAAACCGATTTTACTTTACGACATCCGTTCAAAGGGTGCTGAATGCTACATCCAACTTGCGCAGGAGATCCTTGCTAATGACCAACGCGCCAGACAACAATCCGCGCAGAGCGCTGGGTAAAGGTCTTTCTTCGCTGCTCCCGGCTCGACCGGCGGCTCCGGTGCAACCCGCGCCGCCGCCCCCCTTGTCGGCGGCACCGTCCGCCGCGGCTGAGCCAGCGCCGACTACTAAACTGCTCATCGAACAGATTGAGCCGAATCCTAGTCAGCCAAGGACAGTGTTTGACACTGTACGGCTGCAGGAGTTGGCTGCTTCGATTCAGGCGAATGGAATCATCCAACCGCTGATCGTCCGGAAGATTGGGGATAG
>JBKJLJ010000667.1:0-6516 GCA_046597015.1 Bryobacteraceae bacterium | reverse complement strand
TCGTGAAGGAACTCGAAGCCAAAGGGGTCGGCCGGCCGTCGACTTACGCCTCGATCCTGTCGACGATTCAGGAACGCGAATACGTCAAGAAAGAGGGCGGTAAGTTTTATCCGACCGAGTTAGGGACGGTAGTTACCGACTTACTCACTGAATCGTTCGGAGATATCTTCGACTTGCGCTACACGGCGCGCATGGAAGAAGAACTCGACGAAATCGAAGAAGGAAAAGTGGACTGGCGCACGGCCATGGGTTCGTTCTACGAGCGCTTTGCCGTTGACCTCGAACGCGCGGCCACTCAGATGACCGACATCAAACGGATGGAGAAGCCTACGGACTTCATCTGTGAGAAGTGCGGCAAGCCGATGGTGATCAAGTGGGGCCGCCACGGCAGCTTTATCGCGTGTACCGGTTACCCCGAGTGCTCGAACACCCGCGAACTCCCCTCGGCCCAACCCGAAGAGATGGGCGAACAAGGCGAGGAAGAGTACTGCCCGAACTGCGGACGAGGCATGGTGCTCAAAAAAGGCCGCTTTGGCCAGTTTTATGCCTGCTCCGGCTACCCCGATTGCAAAACCACGAAACAATTGGGACAGGCGGCCAAGCAGGCCGATGTACCACTCGACGAAGCCTGCCCGGTCTGCGCAAAGAACCTCGTGAAAAAGTTTGGCCGGTTCGGTGAATTCATCGCCTGTTCCAACTACCCCACCTGTAAGTACGTCAAGCAGAAGACCGTCGGCGTAAACTGCCCCACGTGTCAAACCGGCGATATCATCGAACGTCGCTCCAAGAAGGGCAAAACCTTTTATGGCTGCAACCGTTATCCCGAGTGCGACTTTGTGGCCTGGGGCAAACCTATCTCCAAAGCCTGCCCGGACTGTAACAATCCTTACCTCATTGAGAAGTTCCTCAAGGCCGGGGCATTCGCCCAATGTCCGAACGCCGAGTGCAAATACAAAGAAGCACTCGCACCGGAGGAAGTAGTCGCCTAAGGGCGATTACTTCCTTCCTCGGTCCTCACTCTTCTTCCGTTCGTCCCCAAAAACACAAGGAATCCCTGTCATGTCTGATACCGATCAGTTTTATCGCATCGCGAAGTTGCCCCCGTACGTCTTCGCCGTCATCAACGAGATGAAGGCAAAACTGCGAGCAGCAGGGAAAGATGTGGTGGATTTCGGCATGGGGAATCCGGACGGTTCGACCCCGCAAGTGGTTATCGATAAGCTTTGCGAGGCCGCGCAACAGTCGAAGAACCATCGGTACTCGATGTCCCGCGGCATCCCGCAGCTGCGCTTGGAAATCGTCAAGCGCTATCAGCGCAACTACGGCGTAGAACTCGACCCCGAAACCGAAGCCATCGTCACAATTGGTGCGAAGGACGCCCTCGCCCATCTTCTGTTCGCGATCATCGCCCCGGGCGATGTGGTCGTTTCGCCGAACCCGGCCTATCCGATTCATCAATACGGCGTCATCATGGCCGAAGGCGAGGCTTGCATGCTGCCCATGCCGAACCCGGAGACGTTTCTCCAGGGCCTCGAAGACATTTACAGGAAGGGCGTCCTCAAGCCGAAAGTACTGCTCATCAGCTTCCCCCACAACCCCACTACCACCTGCGTCGATCTCAACTTCATGAAAGAGATCGTCCGGATGGCCCAACTCAACGGGTCGCTCATCGTCCACGATTTTGCCTACGCCGACCTCGGGTTTGACGGCTATAAGCCCCCCAGCATTCTCGAAGTCCCCGGCGCAAAGGATATCGCCGTCGAGATTTTCTCGATGTCAAAGAGCTACAACATGGCCGGTTGGCGCGTCGGCTATTGCCTCGGCAATAAACGTATGATCTATGCCCTCAGCCGGACTAAGAGCTACCTCGATTACGGCACGTTTCAGCCCATCCAGATCGCCAGCATCATCGCCCTCCGCGAGTGCGAAGAAAGTACGATCGAGATTCGCGATATGTATCAGGAGCGCCGCGACGTTTTGCTCGAAGGGATGGCCGCCGCGGGCTGGCCCTGCGAGAAACCGCAGGGCAGTATGTTCCTCTGGGCGCCGATTCCGGAGAAGTTTCGCCACCTCGGTTCGCTGGAGTTCGCAAAGTTGTTGATGGAGAAGGCGTTGATTGCCGTTAGCCCGGGCATCGGATTCGGTCCTCTTGGCGAAGGTTATGTTCGCTTCAGCTTTATCGAGAACTCCCATCGCACTCGGCAGGCCATGCGGGAACTGAAACAGTTCCTCCGGACCGCCTAAAATAAAACGGTTGTACCCCTTCGGCGGGAAGAGAGTTAACGCGGATTGTTTACACTTCTTAGTATCCTGAAGTAGCTTGCGGCACCTCTCCTCCATCCTGTTTCTCACCCTGTTGGCCCTCCCGGCCGCAGCGGTGGAACTGCGCGTCGATGGCACCCCGCCGAACGCGTTGACACTCACTTCCGACCCGACGATCTCACTGACCGGAGAGGCTGCGGCCGCTCGACTTTGGTGGACGGATGGCCGCGGTATTCGTGGCGATGTTTCGATTTCGGAAGGGAAATTCTCGACCGGCCCCATCCCCGTCCCGCCGGGCTACTCCGGCCTTACCCTCACTGCCGTCGATGCCGATGGCGCGGTCGCTTCTATTTTTATTGGCATTCTAAGCCAATTCGAGCCTGCCTCTCCGCCCCGTTTTGAAAGCGACATCCTGCCCGTGCGCCCGGCCAATTCGGGCAAACCCGGCAACGAGCGACAAGGTCTGGCGATCCAGTATCCCGGCGGTCTCTGGCCGCGCGACGCGGTTACCAACATCGTACGGATCCCGTACGTCATCACCAATGCCACCTTTGCTGCCGATGCCGTTTCCAGTTTCAATCAAACGTTTGGCGGCCAGATTCAATGGGTGCCTCGCGTTGCGGAAGCCGATTACGTCGACTTTGCGCTCACGCCCGATTTCCCCAGCCAATCCTGTGCCTCGAACCTCGGCCGCATCGGAGGGAAGCAGAGCATCGTCGGGACCACGGGTTGCGGATTCTCCGTGCTGCTTCATGAAATGGGTCATGCTGTCGGGCTCTACCATGAACACCAACGTACGGACTCCGCCACTTGGCTTACGCTTTACGCTGCCAATGTCGATCGTCCTTTTCTGGACGGAAATTTTTACAGTTCCTCTCGCAATTCCCAAAACGTCAGCCTTTTCGACTACGCCTCGATCATGCATTATCCGGCTCGGGGTTTCTCGAAAAACCGTCTTCTTGTCTTGGACTCGATCACCCCGGGTATCCCGTTCGGCGAGTTCTCCACGTACTCTGCGGGCGACATCGACCAGATCCGCCGCTTGTACGGCTTCACACCAGAACAAGTCACGATAACTACCCATCCCACCGGACTCCCGATCACGGTTGATGGTACGCCCTATCCGCAGTCACCGCAAACCTTCACCTGGGCACTTGGCTCCCAGCATACGATCAGTGTACCTGGCGGATATTTCAACCGCCCGTCGCCGGATGGCTCGCTGTATCAGTTCGGCAATTGGAACGATGGGTTGCCGCAGACCCACACCATCACGGTCAACCCGGGCAGCGGCACCCGTGTTTCTCCCTCCAATCTGCCAGCCGTGACGGTCTATCAAGCCAGTTTCGTTCGCTATAATCAAGTCAACGTATCCAGCACTGGGAATGGCACTGTCCAAGTAACTCCACCACTTACAACCATCAACGGCCAGACCTATGCGGTTCACAACTCGACTCTTGTCGCCACACCGCAGCCGGGAGCCGGCTCGCTGTTCCGCCGGTGGCAAGGCAACGAACGCAACCCGCAAGGGCTTAGCCCGCGCAACTTCCTCATTTACTCCACCGGTTGGAACATCACCGCTGAGTTCACTACGGACCCCGCGATCTATCAGATTGCGCCTTCATTCACGAATCCCCCGCCGCCCGCCAGCCCATCCAACGCTTCCGTTTCAGTGAACGTCGATGGCACCTCCCACGTCGTTCCCCAGAACTTTTCCGCCAGCGACGGATGGACGCCCGAATCCGCCCACAATCTCACTGTCTCCTCTCCGCAAACGCCCGAAACCAACAACATTCGTTACGCCTTTAACAGTTGGACGAGCGGCAACCCCGTCATTGCCAGCCTCCCCGCCACGTCTTCCAACTGGGTAGCCAGCTTTACTCCGTCCTATAGCGGCTCTTCCGTCCTCTACAACACGTGCGCCTCCAATCCCGCGACCGTCCCAGTAGCAGACGGCTTCTACGCTGACGGCATTTCGGTGCCTTTCGCGGTCACTCCCGCGAACGGCTGGTTTTTCACCCGCTGGTACGGCGACCTCACTGGCACCGCCAATCCAACGACCCTGCTTGTCCGCGACCAGTTTATTGTTGAAGGGACCTTCAACACCTCTAGCACCGAGCTTGACGTCGTCAGTCTCTCCCCTGCTATGGCCGTCCGCGGAACCACCAGCCAAGTCGTCCTGATTAACGGCACCGGATTTACCGCTGCCACGCGTGTGTTCGTAAACAACATCTTTCGCTCTTCCAGCTATGTCAGTTCGACGCAACTTCGAGTTACCCTGAACGCTACCGATTTAGCCACCGCTGGTGGTCTTGCTATTGGCGTCTATAACTTCACGACCACTCCCTCCTGCGGCCTCTATCTCGAAGTGACTTTTGATGTGACGACGCCGCAGGCCCTCTGGGCGATTACGAAAACCCACGTCGGCAACTTTACCCAAGGCCAATCCGGCACTTATACGATCACCCCTCGTAACGCCGGAGGCACCGCCACCGCGGGCCTCGTCACAGTAACCGACCTTCCCCCTGCCGGTCTCACCGTCACCGGTCTTTCCGGCACCGGATGGGCCTGCAACGTGCCCACCTCCTCCTGCACCCGCCAGGATCCTCTCGCGCCGGCCGCTTCCTATCCCGCCATCACGGCTATCGTCGCCGTTGGCCTCAACGCCGCCGCCTCCGTCAATAATCAAGCCACGGTCTCCGGTGGCAACGTCGCCCTCAACGCCACCGCCACCGACCCCACGACGATCACCCCCGTAGAAGCCACCATTTCCATTAACACGGGCAACAATCAATCTGTACCGATCTCTACCAACTTCCCAACGGCTCTCGCCGCCGTTGTTCGGGATAGCAACGGCGTCGCCGTCAGCGGCGTCACCGTCACTTTTACGGCCCCCGCCTCCGGTCCCAGCGGCAGCTTCGGCAATAACACTTTCACCACCACCTCCAGCACCGGCGCGAACGGCATCGCCACCGCCTCGGTTTTCCGCTCCAACGCCATAGCCGGCGGCCCTTACACGGTGACCGCCACCGTCGCCGGAATCAACACCCCCGCCAACTTCTCCCTTACGAACTCCGCTGGCAGCCAGACCATCAACTTTGCTCCGCTCAGCGGTCAACTCCTCAGCGCCGGCACCCTGACCATTTCCGCCACTGCCACCTCCAGCCTCCCCGTCGCCTTTGCCTCGAACTCCCTCTCGATCTGCACCGTCAGCAACTCGACCGTCACGCTCCTAACCTCCGGCCAATGTTCCATCACCGCTACCCAGTCCGGCAACGCTAATTTCGCGGCCGCCCCCCCGGTCACTCAAACCTTCGTCGTCAGCCAAGCGAACCAAACCATCACCTTTGCCAGCCTGGCAGACCGCCCCCTTAATGCCGGATCACTGACCGTCACCGCCACGGCCACCTCTGGCCTCCCCGTCTCTTTCAGCACGCAAAGCCCGCTCGTCTGCACCGTCAATGCCGCCACGGTCACTCCCGTTGCTGTGGGCCAATGCTCCATCATGGCCAGCCAACCCGGCAACGGCACATTCACCGCCGCCCCCGACGTTCTGCAAAGTTTCAACGTCACCCAATCCCCGCAGACAATCACCTTTAATTCCATCGCCAGCCAGACCCTCACCAACCCGAACCTCCCCCTCACCGCCACCGCCTCCTCGGGCCTCCCCGTCGCCTACACCTCCCTTACGCCAGCGCTTTGCACCGTGTCCGGGACCACCGCCTCCTTGCTTGCGGTTGGCCAATGCTCGCTCCGCGCCAGCCAGTCCGGCAATGCGGCCTACTCCGCCGCCCCTGAGGTTACGCAGGTTTTCACCATCTCGCAAGCCACCCAATCCATATCCTTCTCCGCTATCGCCAGCCAGGTCTTTGGGGTCGCGCCATTAGCTCTAACGGCTACCGCCACCTCCAACCTCGCGGTCGTTTATTCCGCCTCCCCGTCCAACGTCTGCTCCATCAGCGGTACCACGGTGGTCATCCTTGCCGCCGGTCAGTGCAGTGTCCGCGCCAGCCAATCCGGCAACACCGTATACTCCGCGGCCCTCGACGTTACCCGAGCGTTCACCATCGCCTCCGCCAGCCAGACCATTACGTTTACCCCAGTCGGCTCCCAGACCCTCAGCCTTGGAACCGTCCGCCTCTTTGCTTCCAGCGATTCGAACCTGCCGGTCTCCTTCGCCTCGGATACCCCCCAAACCTGCACCGTCCTTGGTTTTGACGCCACGCTTGTCAACGCCGGCCCCTGTACTCTCCGAGC
>JBKJLJ010000320.1:0-13267 GCA_046597015.1 Bryobacteraceae bacterium | reverse complement strand
AGCCACCGGCACGGCGTTCTGGGATCTTCGCGACCGAATGGGCGGAAAAGGAGCCATGGGGAAATGGGTCGCCGCCGGGATGGCCCAAGGCGATTATGTGCATTTTACCGGCGAAGGTTACCGTCTTCTCGGGGCTGCATTGTATAAGGAGTTGATGGCCCAGTTCGCTACCTACGTCCGAGTCCGCAACGAATCCACCGCTCCAAAAACCGCTCTCGACCAAAACACCACCCCCACTACGGCTAAAATACTGAATGGACAAGCGAACGAAAATCAATGAAATCCTGAACGAGATCGCCGGCAAGGCCATCTCTCCAGCCGCCGACGAATCGCTCTTTGACTCCGGTCTCCTCGATTCTTTCGCCCTCGCTGACCTCGTCTCGGCGATCGAAAAGGCCTTCGATTGCAAGATCCCCGATGCCGACCTGAACCCCCGCAAGTTTGACTCGATCGAACGCATCGAGTCCTACTTGGAAGACCACGGGAAATAACCTTCGTGCCCTTCCTTCGTGAATTCGGATCCTACCTCCCTGAACGGATCGTCTCCAACGCGGAGATCGGCGCTCACGTCGGTTGTGACGCCGAGTGGATCAAGAACGTGAGCGGCATCGACCAACGCCGCTTCGCCGCCGATGATGAGTCCGTCGCCGATCTCGCCCTGCGAGCCGCGCAATCCTGTCTCGACAAAGCCAAACTTTCGGCTTCCGCCCTCGGCATGATCCTGATTGCCAGCGGCAGTGCGGAACGTCAATTCCCCGGCCCTGCCGTCACCGTCGCGCATCGGCTCGGTCTCGGTAGCACCCCAGCGATTGACGTTCCTCTCGCTAGCGCCGGAACCCTGTTTGCCATGTCCCTCGCCTCGCGTCTTTGCGATAGCCTGGGCGAAATCCTTGTCATCGGCGCCGAGAAAATGTCCAGCGTCGTTCTCCGCCAGCCCATGGAGCGCGGCGTCGCGATTCTGTTCGGCGATGGCGCCGGCGCTTGCCTCGTCAGTCCGACGGAAGGCAAGGCTCGCGTCCTCGGCAGCGCCCTTCACTCGGATGGCGCCTTTGCCGAAGATCTTCGCCTGCCCTTCGATCGGCCCCTCGAAATGAATGGCCGCTCTGTAATTCTGCAAGCCTCGCGCAAGGTCCCGCGCGCGATCAGTGAACTTCTGGGTAAGCATGGTCGCAAAGCTGCCGACGTCGGTACGTTTTTGATGCACCAAGCCAATCAGAACCTGATCGATCGAATCGCGATTGCTCTCGAGGTCCCCGCCGATCGTTTCTACTCGAATATCGCTCGCTATGGCAATACCAGTTCGGCGAGTATGCTCATCGCCGCCGCCGAATGGGCCGAATCTGGCTGGCCCTCCGGGGAACCCGTCTGCTTTGCTGCGTTCGGCGCAGGGTTTCATTGGGGTGCCCTGCTCGCGCAGGTCGAAGCCTAACCGGCAGGCCCCTCATGAACAAAGCCTCCATAGACGAAATCCGCCATCGCTTCGACAATGACGTCGAGCGCTTCTCCAGCCTGGAAACTGGCCAAATGACGACCCAGGACGCCGCCATCGTCCTGAATCACATCGCCAACTGCGCCCGTCGTACTACCCCTCAGGCTACTCGCCTGCTCGATCTCGGCTGCGGTGCCGGCAACTTCGCCCTGAAACTCTCTCAGACGTTCACTTTTGAAGAAATTGCTCTGGTTGACCTGTCGACGCCGATGCTGAATCGTGCCGTCGAGCGGCTTTCCGCGGCCACGACGGCGCGGTTGGTGCCGCAAGCGGCCGACCTGCGGGC
Organism: Bryobacteraceae bacterium; assembly: GCA_046597015.1. Taxonomy (GTDB): domain Bacteria; phylum Acidobacteriota; class Terriglobia; order Bryobacterales; family Bryobacteraceae. Next base: position 11,492 of record JBKJLJ010000320.1, on the reverse strand, counting down.
GGCGGAGTTACCAGCTGAACACTACGACATCATCGTGGCAGCGGCGGTCCTCCATCATCTGCGAACCGAAGAGGAGTGGCTCGCCGTCTTCACGAAAATCTTCCGCAGCCTCCGCCCGGGAGGTAGTTTTTGGATCTGGGACCTCGTCGAACACGACATCCCCGGGGTGCAAGAAGAAATGTGGCACGTTTATGGCGCGTTTCTCGCCTCGCTAAGAGGAGAGGCTTATCGTGACCATGTGTATGCCTATATCGCGCATGAGGATTCCCCGCGGAGTATCCCGTTTCAACTGGCGACGCTCATCCGCGCCGGATTCGGAACCGTGGACGTAGTTCACAAAAGCGGTTGCTTCGCCGCACTTTCGGCGACGAGAAATTCATACCCTCGCCATCGTTAGCTCTAGCCGCCCTCTAGAGTGTTTCCACAATGACCAAGATCGCTGTGCGCCAAACCATCCTTGATTTGGTAGTGGTCCTGGACTTTTCCCTCCTTGCCAGCTATGTCTTTCTGCTTCGGGCAGAAGCGACCGCGGCCGATACGATGCCATTTCGTAGGTTGATGGGGTATACCCTTTGGCTGATCCCCCTGCTTGCTTCCGTCTGATTCGTCGGACCGCGTGGGATCTACCGAATCCAGGTTCGTTGCGAGTCTTCGCCGCTGGTCACTGCCCCCAGCTTTCTCGGTCGGGAGGTTCGCGTACCGTGCGAGTCTGAGCGAGCCACGGTCCAGTTGTACCAGCGGTATTTCCGGGCGTCAGTATGGCCGGCCTGGTGGTCGGCGGTCACACCCCACCGCGGTCACCGCTGCGCGTGAACCGGATCCGACGGTATCGAGTTTACGGTTCTGGGCTAACCCGGGATACCTCGCTGACTCTGGAAGCTAACAAATGGCCAGAATCAAAGTGCTCAGTTCTCGGCACCGGTTCAAACCGCCGCCCAGCGGTAATCAGATTATTGGTCGTCACCTGGTTAGAATAGTTCATGGTCTTCGCCTTCTTTTTCCTTGCGGCCTGCGTCACCGGAACTGACGCTTGCACGGAACACCTTCCTCTCGGCCCCGAAGGCCGCTTCCACCTTCTCTATCGCTCCCATCCCTTGACCGAGCGCAACGAAAACCTGACAAACGCGCTCATCGTCGTGCACGGTGCCTCCCGGAACGCGGACAACTACTTTCCATCCGGCACGGCGGGAGCCTTTCTAGCCGGCAAGCTGGATTCTACTCTCGTCGTTGCTCCTCGCTTTCCGATGCCGCAGGATAAACTGACGCCCGGCGAAATCGCCTTTCAGCCGCGAGGAGACGATTGGCGCGGCGGTGGTCCTGCGGTGGATATTCCGTCGGTAAACGCCTACGATGTGATCGATAAGCTTTTGGCCTATTTTGCCAATAAAAAGCTCTATCCGAACATGAAGAAAATCGTCCTGTTCGGTCATTCCGCCGGCGGACAGTTCGTCAATCGTTACGTGGCGGTATCTCGCTACGAATCGACTCTGCCGATTACGTTCATCGTTTCCAATCCTTCGAGCTACCTTTATTTCGACGCCACCCGCCCCGCGCCGAACGCCGAATGCAAAGCCTTTAATGATTGGAAGTATGGCTTGGAGGGCAAGCCGAATTCCGAAGGGTTTGCGGCTAACGCGGTTCGCCGGCCGGTCGTCTATCTGCTGGGCGAATACGATGTTACGCCCCAGTTCTCCTTCGATGCTTCCTGCTCGGCGATGACTCAGGGGCCGAACCGTTTGCAGCGGGGCGTTAACTACCTGGAATACATTAACGGCAAGTACAAGGCCAAGCACACGATGGTGAAGGTTCCTAACTGCGGGCACAACGGCCGGTGTATGTTAGTGGCCGATGAAGCCCGCGCGGTGCTTTTTCCGTAAGCCCGGTGCGATAGAATCAGAGCACTGGAATCGTTAAGGAGAGCCCATGTTTCGTTTGGATGCGGATCGCCCTGTTGAGTTCTGCGATGGTACCCGCCGCCGCGACTTCCTTCATGCTGGAGCGCTATCGACGCTTGGGCTCGGCCTGACACAGTTTATGGGGATGAAAGCGCACGGCGCGGTCGACCCGAAGAAAGACGTTAACTGCATTCTGTTGATGCTGGTGGGCGGGCCGTCACAGCTCGATACGTGGGACATGAAGCCCAACGCGCCGATCGAGATTCGCGGACCGTATAAGCCGATCAAGACCAACGTGCCCGGCATTGAGATCTCCGAGAACTTCCCGCGGATGGCTAAGCACGCGGACAAGTTTTCGATTGTCCGTTCGATGTACCATACGGCGGCCGCCGTGCATGACACGGGCCATCAGATGATGCAGACCGGGCGCTTGTTCCAGGGCGGGGTGGAGCATCCGCATTATGGCTGTGTGCTGGGCAAACTACGGGGCCCCAAAGGCGATGTGCCGCCGCATGTGCTGCTGCCGCGGCCGATTGGAGCCACCGGCGGGAACATGCCCCACGGCCACAGCGCCGGGTATTTGGGCAAGTCTTACGACCCGTTCATTCTGAACGCGGACCCTTCAGACCCGAACTTCCGGGTGCCGGACATGCTGCCGCCGGACTACCTTTCGGCGCATCGGGTGGATCGCCGGAAGAACTGGCGGGAGGCGATCGATAAGTCGGTCAGCAAGTTTGAGACCTCGCAGGATGCCCGGTTGCTCGATTCGAGCTTTCAGCAGGCCTACACGCTGATGTCGTCGGCGAAGGCGCGGGCGGCGTTTGAGCTGCATCGGGAGCCGGAGGCGACGCGGGAGAAGTATGGCTTGAATCGCTTTGGGCAGAGTTGCCTGCTGGCCCGGCGGATGATCGAGGCGGGGGTTCGCTTCGTGACCATCAACATGTTCGAAACGGTGTTCGATGAGATCACGTGGGATATTCACGGTTCGAAGCCATTTTCGCCGATTTCCTGCTACAAGGACCTAGTCGGCCCGATGTTCGATATGGCATATAGCTCGTTGCTCGAAGACCTGTCGCAGCGGGGTTTGCTGTCGAATACGATGGTCGTCGGCGTCGGCGAGTTTGGCCGGACGCCGAAGGTGAACCCGGCGGGCGGACGCGACCATTGGCCGCAATGCTGGTCAATCCTGATGGGTGGCGGACCGCTGAAGGGCGGGACCATCGTCGGGGCGTCCGATGAGATTGGGGCGATGCCGAAGGATCGTCCCACGACCCCGGCGGAGGTCGCGGCCACGATCTATAAGGGCCTCGGAATCGATCTGGAAACTGAACTTCCCGGTGCCCAAGGCCGGCCTATCCCGGTGGTTGACCGGGGCACGGAACCGATCAAAGAACTCTTCGTCTAAGCCATGCGCCATTATTTTTTGTTCCCGTTCACGGCGGCTTTGCTGCTGGCCGCCCCGTCTCTTTCCATCTTCCCGAAGGAGGTGACGTTGTCGACTCCGGAGTCTCGGCAACAGCTGCTGGCGGAGGCGCAACTGGAGACCGCGCAAGCGGATTGGACCCGGCTGGCGGCGTGGTCGTCGTCGAACCCATCGGTCGCGATTGTATCGCCGACGGGGTTGGTGACGCCGCGCTCGGATGGGGAGACGCGGATCACGGCGTCTAAAGACAACATGACGGCTTCGTTGACGGTAAAGGTGCGGAATGCCAAGTCGGCTTTTACTTGGTCGTTTAAGAACCACGTGATGCCGGTGCTGACAAAGACGGGCTGCAACCAGGGGGCTTGCCACGGGGCGCTGGCGGGAAAAAACGGGTTTAAGCTGACGCTGCGGGGCTACGACCCGGAAGTGGACTTCGACACGCTGACGCGGCAGTCGGCGGCGCGGCGCGTGAACCTGGCGGAGCCGGCGCAATCGTTGCTGCTGCTGAAGCCGACGTTCGCGGTGCCGCATATGGGCGGTCTGCGGTTCAAGACGGACTCGCTGGAGTATCGGGTAATCGCGGAATGGATTGCAGCGGGGGCTCCTCCGCCGGTTGAGAAAGATGCCGTGATCACGGGACTGGAAGTGTATCCGCCGGCGTCGATTCTGGCTCCGAACGCGACGCAGCAGTTGGTCGTGCGGGCGAAATATTCGGACGGGCGGACGGAGGACGTCACCAATTGGGTGAAGTACACGTCGGCCAACGAAGGGGTCGCAACCGTGGACGACACCGGCTTCGTGAAACTGACCGGACACGGGGAATCGGCGATCACGCTTTGGTTCGATTCGAAGGTGCTGTACGCGCGGGTGACGGTTCCGTTCGAGAATGCGGCGCCGGTGGTCAGCACGTTTAAACCGCGAAACTTCATTGACAACCTAGCACTTGCTAAGTGGAACTCGCTGAACCTGGTTCCTTCGAAGCAGGCGGATGATTCGACGTTTCTGCGGCGAGCGTTTTTGGACACGGCCGGGATTCTGCCGACGGCGGACGAGGTGGAGACGTTTCTGGCTGACCATGACCCGAAAAAGCGGGCCAAGTTGATTGATCAACTGTTGAATCGGGACGAGTACGCCGACTACTGGGCGTACAAATATTCGGACCTTTTGCTGGTTAGTTCGCGGAAGCTGCGGACCCCTTCGATGTGGGCTTTCTACAACTGGATCCGCGATTCGGTGGCGACGAACAAGCCGTGGGACCAGTTTGCGCGGGACATTTTTACGGGCTCCGGTTCGACGCGGCAGAACGGGGCGCTGAACTATTTTGTGCTGCACAAAGACACGATCGAGATGGCGGAGAACGTGACGCAGGCGTTTCTGGGGCAGCGGTTGACCTGCGCCCGCTGCCATAACCATCCGATGGAAAAGTGGACGCAACGGCAGTATTACGAGTTCGCCAATCTGTTCGCGCGGGTGGGGATCAAGAACGGAAATACGGCGACGGATAACGTCGTGTTTGCGAAGACTTCGGGAGACATCAATCACCCTCGGCTGCTGCGGCCGCTGAACCCGACGCCGCTGGACGGCAAGCCGATGGCGCTCGACTCAACGGCCGACCGGCGGGTTCATTTTGCGAACTGGCTGACGAAAGATAACGACTACTTCACGCGAAACATCGTGAACCGGGTGTGGGCCAATTTCCTCGGCCGGGGCATTGTGCATCCGTACGACGACGTGCGGGCCACGAACCCGGCTTCGAATGAGGAGCTGTTTGCTGCCGTTTCAGCCGATTTCGTGAAGCATGGTTACGACCTGAAGCACTTGATGCGGACGATTATGAACAGCGCGGTGTACCAGCTTTCGTCGGAAGCGAATGCGACAAACCAGGCGGATAACGTTTTCTATTCGAAGTATGTGATTAAGCGGTTGCCGGCGGAAGTGCTGTTGGATGCGATGTCGCAGGTGACCGGGGTGCCGACGGCGTTCGGGGGCTACCCGGCGGCGACGCGGGCGATGCAACTGCCGGACGTGCGCGTGCAAAGCCAGTTTTTGACTTCGTTCGGGCGGCCGGAACGGATCCTGTGCGACGCGGCGGAACGGAGTTCGGACCCTTCGATTTCGCAGGCGCTGCACGTGATCAACGGCGACACGTTGAACAAGAAGCTGTCGGACCCGCAGGGCAATATCGCGTTGCTCCTGAAGCTGGGCTTGTCGGACCGGAAGGTGCTGGAGCATCTCTACCTGACGGCGTACTCGCGGCTGCCGCGGCCGGAGGAGTTCGCGCAGTTGCAGAAGTTGCTGGTGGAGACGAAACAGAGCAAGCAAGAGGGCCTGGAAGACTTGGCTTGGAGCCTGCTGACGAGTAAGGAATTTCTCTTTAACTACTAACATGCGCTGGGCCATTTTCTTTCTCGCCGCCGCCGCCTTCGCGCAGGATTTCGATGCCGATTTGCAGCCTGTTTTTCGCAAGTACTGTTTGGATTGCCATGCCCACGGGGTGAAGATGGGTTCGCTGGATCTGGAGACGATCGGCGGGATTCGGACGGGCGGCAATCATGGGCAGATCGTAGTGCCGGGCAAGGCGGAGGAGTCTCGGCTGTTCCTGATGTCGTCGGGGAGGAAGGAGCCGTTCATGCCGATGGATGGCCGATCGCTGGCCCCCGCGGAGTTGGACGTGATTCGGAATTGGATCAATGCCGGCGCGAAGGGGCCGGATAAGCCGACGGTGGTGCGGAACAGCAATCGGATTCCGGACATTCAGCCGCGGGTGGCACCGAAGCCACAGATTTTTGCGATGGCGCAGACGGCGGACGGCAAGCTGACCGCGTACGCCGCCTATAAGAGTGTTTGGTTGCAGGACTCCGTTTTGACGGGCCATATGTCGACGGTGCGGGCGGTTGCCTTCAGCAAGGACGGAACGATGCTGGCGGCGGCGGGTGGACTGCCGGGGCAGAAGGGCGAAGTGAAGATTTGGGACGTGGCGGGGAAGTCGGTACGGCTCACGATTAACGGTCATAAGGATTGCATCTACGCGGTAGCGTTTTCGCCGGACGGCAAGACGCTGGCGACGGCCAGTTACGACAAGATGATCTATCTGTGGGACACGGCCACGGGGAAGCAGATTCGGCCGTTGAAGGACCATATCGATGCCATCTATGGGCTGGCGTTTTCGCCGGATGGGACGCGGCTTTTTTCGGCGTCGGCGGACCGGTCCGTGAAGGTTTGGGACCCGGCGACGGGCGAGCGGTTGTTCACGCTTTCGGAGTCCACCGACGCGTTGCAGACCGTGATCGTATCGGCCGATGGAAAGTTGGTGGCGGCGGCCGGGGTGGATAAATCGATCCGGCTTTGGGATCTGACGCCGAAGGCTGGGGCGCTGAAGAATTCGTTGATTGCTCATGAAGACGTGATTTTGCAGCTGGCATTCTCGCCCGATGGATCGCTGCTGGCCTCGGGGTCGGCGGACCGGTCCGTCAAACTGTTTCGCACCGCTGATCTAACGGAACTCAAAACGATTGCATCGCAATCGGACTGGCCAACGGGGCTGATTTTTACGCCCGACGGCCAAAGCCTGCAAGTCGCCCGGCTTGATGGCACCACCCAAACCTACCCGGTCAAATAGGATTTTTTATGCGCTACCTGCTCGCCCTTTTCGCCGTTGCTGCCTTGGCCCAGTCTCCTCGCTCGACGCCGCCGACGGTGCAGTCGATTGTTCCGCGCGGGATCGCGCGGGGGATGACGGCGGAGTTGGTAATTGAAGGCTTCAACCTGGCGAAGGCTTCGGCGATTTACTTTTCGGATCCTCGGATCAAGGGGAAGATCTTGCGGGTGAAAGAGTTGCCGGATCTGGCGGATGTGCGGATTGGGTCGAACGGGACGCAGTCATCGATCGACGTGGGGCCGTTGCCGCCGCGGAATCAGGTGACGGTGGAGGTGGACATTGATCCGGAGACCGAGATCGGAGATGTTTCGTTCCGCTTATTGACGCCGTTGGGGACTTCGCCGGAAGGCACGTTGCTGATTGAACCCTACGTGGGCGAGGCGACGGATAAGGAGCCGAACGATACAATCGCGACGGCGGTGGAGACGTACTTGCCCGCGGTGTTGACGGGGGCGATTGCGAAGCCGGGCGATGTGGATCTGTTCAAGATCACGGTGCGGGCGAACCAGACGCTGGTGTTCGAAAACTCGTCGGACAAGATCGGCTCGAGCTTGCAGCCGGTGATCAGCATTTTGGATGGGGCCGGGGTGGTCGTCAAGACCTACGGGGAAGACGGGGCGACGCCGGATTTCGCGCACAAGTTTGCAAAGGCGGGGACGTACTTCGTGCGGATCGCGGACTATGAACGCTCCGGCCGGGCGGGCCACATGTACCGGATCAAAGTGGGGGAGTTTGGGTTCGTTTCGCAGGTTTTTCCGTTGGGAGTGCGGAAGGATCAGGTGGCCAAAATTCAGTTGACCGGGTTCAATCTGCCGGCGACGATTGACGCGAAAGGGACGCCGAGTGTGGACGACCCGTTTGCGGTTTCGGTGCGTCCGGCGGCGGCTTACAACAAGGTAAAGCTGGCGTTGGGGACGGACCCGGAGATGATGGTCTCGCAGCCTTCGCCGAAGCTGACGCTGCCGGTGACGCTGAACGGGAAGCTGGGCAAGGCCGGCGAGATGCACAAGTTTCCGTTCGCGGCGAAGAAGGGGCAGGCGCTAGTGTTTGAGGTGATGGCGCGGCGGTTGGGGTCGGAGCTGGATACGACGATTGAGGTGCAGACGGCGGCGGGGAAGCCGATTGAGCTGGCGGCGGTGCGGCCAGTGGTGTCGACGTATACGACACTGCGGGACCATGATTCGGCGCAGCCGGGGATTCGGATTACGCATTGGAACAACATCAACGCGGGCGACTACATGATGCTGGGCCGGGAGATTGTGCGCGTTTCGGAGCTGCCGCGCGGGCCGGATGAGGACATTCGGTATGAGGCGTTGGGCGGGCAGCGGGTGACGTTTTTCAATACGGCGCCGGAGGCCCATGCGATCGATAAGGCGATCTACAAGGTGCAGATTCATCCGCCGGGGACGCAGTTTGCGCCGAACGGTTTGCCGGTGACGCGGCTGTATGCGCAGAACGACGACGGCGGGCCGGGGTTCAGCAAAGATTCGTATTTGACGTTTACGGCGCCGGCCGATGGCGACTACCAACTGGTGCTGCGGGATGTGACCGGGGCGACGGGACCGTACCGGTTGAACATACGGGAGCCGCGGCCGGACTTCCGGCTTTCGGTGAATCCGCGGAACCCGAACGTGCCGCGCGGGGCGACGGTTCCGTTGACGGTGACGGCGATGCGGATGGACGGGTATGCGGGGCCGATTGACGTGGCGTTTTCGGATTTGCCGAACGGCTTCACGGCGACGAAGACGCAGATTCAGCCGAACCAGAATGCGGCGGTGTTGTTGCTAACGGCGGCGGCGGACGCGCAGGCTCCGGCCGCGTTTCCGTTTGAGGTGACGGGCTCGGCGCTGGGCGTGACCCGGGCGGCTAACCCGGAGGACCACCTGAAGCTGGTGGCGCTGGGGGCGGCACCGGACGTGTTGATGACGTCGGAGACGCGCGTCGTGGAGATGGCGCCGGGTGAGACGGCGGCGATCAAGGTGAAGATCACGCGGCACAATGGCTTTGCGGGCCGGGTGCCGGTGGACGTGGTGAATCTGCCGCCGCGGGTGAAGCTGCCGGACTTTGGCCTGAACGGGGTGTTGTTGAACGAGGACGAGACTGAGCGGACGTTCTACATCGAAGCGACCCCGGCGGCGGAGCCGGGCAACTATACGATTGCCGTGGCGGGGCGGATTGAGACGCGGAGTACGCAGCAGAATTTGTCGGCGGCGCCGGATACGATTGCGGTGCGGATCAGGGCGAAGTGACGCTTTGGAAGGACTCTGCGAGCAGACTGTCGCCGGGTTCCGTTACGAGATGGGGCCGGGCGGGCGGCAAACTGTGAACGTTCCGACGGAAAAGCCAGTGGCTTATCGGGCCGCGGAGAATATTGCAGCGGCTTCGTTGGCCAGCAAAGCGCGGCCGTAGACGGTGAGGCCGGGGCCGGCGGGTTGCGTCGAGAAGTGAGCGAAGCCTTTGGGGAGGCGGCCCCAGCCCATTTGGCGGACGGCGCCGCCATCGTTGAAGATGCCGTCGACCATCCACCAGACGATGCCGGAACCGCCATCGACGGTGACGACGACGTGCTGGCGGCGGCCGGTTACGAGCGTGCCTTCGTGGGTGCCGGCGTCGGATTCGTGAGAGAACGAACCCAGGGTTAGCTTCCAACTGAACCGGTCAGAGATGGCGATCGAGAGGCCGGGGCCGGAGACGGCGGTCTGGCCGGGGTAAAGGTCGTCGAGGGTGGCCCAGAAGGCCAGGCTGAAGCCTTTTTCCGTGGAAACTTGGGTGGTTTCGAGGCCGATGGGGGCGGTTGGCTCCCAGAGCGTCTTCAGGAAGACAGGGTCGATTTCGTGGATGCGGGCCACGGTTTTTTGGGTTTCGGTGATCCAGAAGCGACCGTTCTCTTCGACGAAATCGGGGTAGCTCATGCGGGTGGCGGGTTCGTCGTCGTAGAGGAGAATTTCCGGTTCGTTCCAGTGGATGCGACCGTTTTTCTCGGTTCCGGCGAGGACCCAGCCGGGGTTGCGATCCCGGTAGACGTCCCACTTTTCGCGGCTGACGGAGGCTTCGCCGCCGTTGTTATGGAACCAAAGAAGATAGCGTCCGTTGGAGAAGCGGCGGACGAAGCTGAAGGCGCGAGGGTTCTTGATGCGGCGGCCGGCGGGAGAGTAGGTGGCGTAGGCGGGCGGGGTCCAGGTGACGCCGCGGTCGGTGGAGTAAGCCTGGCAGAGGTAGCCGTCGATGGAGCGCCAGACGGCGAGGAGGGAGCCGTCGGAGAGGGCGGTAACGTTGATCTCTTCGGCAATGGGGCCTTTGGGGGCGCGGAGCCCTTCTTCGGTTTCGGGGAGTTGTTTGAACCGGACGAGGGTGGGGTCGGGTTCGGTCAGGATGTTGTCGCTGCGGAGGGCGAAGCCGCGGGAGCGCATGAGCACGCCGGGGAGGCCCCACTTGGTAACGCGGCCGATGCCGATGAAGACTTGGCCGCGGTCGATGAGCGGCTTGGCGACGGACCAGAAGAAGATCTCCTGGCCGGCGAAGTTGTTGCGGGCGTCGGCGGCGAGGCGGGGGAGAGGGACTTCGTAGCGTTTCGGGGACCAGGTGAGGCCGCCGTCGTCGGAGTAGCGAAAGACGAATTTGCCGAGGGTGTCGACGCGCTTAGCGATACCGGGGCTGGCGACGTTGGGGACGAGGCGGACGTTGTTGGCGTTGTAGGTGTAGAAGATGTAGACGCGGCCGGAGGGGGTGACCAGGGGAACGGCCCAGGAGGCTTCGGGTCCGGTGCCGGGCTCGACGTCGATGGGTTTGCTCCAGGTTTTGCCTTGGTCGCGGCTGCGGGTGACGACGACGTGTTGGCCGCCTTGGCCTTCTTCGCCGGGGCCGGTGGTGATGACGCAGAGCCAAGCGCCGTCGCGGGTTTTGACGACGTAGGGCTGGTCGGCATAGCCTTCGTCGGGGATGACGGAACCGGTTGCGATATTTCGCCAGTCATTCATTCCAGTAGGCATTACATTACGTCCACGAAGCCTTTTTTCAACTTCCGAAAGACAGCGTATCCCACGTAGAAGATGAAGAGCGCGTAGACCCAGATGCGGGCGACTTCCTGCCAGGCGGGGCTGGAGTTTTCGAGGAAGAGCATGCGGTAGCCGTAGACGAGTTTATAGATGGGGCTGCGCTGGAGGATGGGCCACGCCCAAGCCGGGAGGGAGGCCTGGGGGTAGCAGATGGGGGTGAGGAAGAAGACGAGGGTTAGCAGGAAACCGTTGACTTGGATGAGGTCGCGGAGGTAGACGCCAATGGCGGCAAAGAGCCAGGCGACGCCCATGGTGAGCAGGACCTGGGGGACGATGTAGACGGGCAGCCAGAGGGCTTGGAGAGGGATGCTTTCGCGGGTTGCCATGAGGAGGAAGAGGTAGACGACGAGGGCAAGGCCGCTGCTGGCGAGACCGGCAAAGGTGACGTTGACGGGCAGAATTTCGACGGGGAAGACGAGCTTCTTGACGAAGTTGCGATGTTCCCAGATGACGCCGGGGGC
>JBKJLJ010000231.1:0-3688 GCA_046597015.1 Bryobacteraceae bacterium | reverse complement strand
GGCGAGCAACAACTTCCGCAGTCGCTCGCCTAGGTAACCGCTCTCGATCTCCTTCGTATAAGGGACGATGTCCTTCCTTTGGCAAGATCTACAATATTCGGTCCGATCGCTCCGCCGGAGTCCGCTATTCTCGATCATCGCCATCCTCTCGTTGGCCCTTGGGATTGGAGCCAATACGGCAATCTTTACGTTGTTGGACCAGTTGCTGCTGCGGACGCTGCCGATTAAGAATCCAGACGAGATCGTGCAAGTCGCTTCCAGCGGGTCGCACTACGGGAGCAACCAGGGTCGAGACATGTTGTCGTACCCGATGTACCGCGACCTGCGGGACAAGAACGAAACGCTTACCGGAATGATCGCCCGACGCGAGGATTCGGTGACCGTGTCGCAGGGCAACGAGTCCGAACGGGCGCTGGGCGAGATTGTCTCCGGCAACTATTTTCAAGTGCTGGGCGTGGGCGCGGCCGTCGGTCGCGTGCTGACCGCGGAGGACGACAAAACGCCGGGCGGCCATCCCGTCGCGGTGTTGGCGTACGACTATTGGCAGAGCCGGTTCAACGGCAACCCGAATGTCGTTGGGCAAAAGGTTTTGATCAACAGTTACCCGATGACCATTGTGGGCGTCAGCGCGGCCGGTTTTGCGGGCCTATCGCCGGGCATTCAGCCCAAGGTCCGCTTGCCGCTGGCGATGCGGAAGGAGGTCAATCCGCGGGCTGGGCAGTTGGACGACAGGCGAACGCGTTGGGTGCAGGTGTTCGGACGGCGAAAGCCGGGCCTGACGAACGATCACGTGAAGGCTAATTTGCAGACGGTGTTCCGGCAGGTAATCGGCATGGAAATGACCGAGAAGGCGTTCGCGACGGCGTCGAGCTTCTCGCGGGAAAAATTCTTGCAGATGGCGATCCGAGTGATGCCCGGGGCGCAGGGGGCTAGCAATTTGCGGCGGCAGATGGAACGGCCGCTCCAGGTTCTAATGGGGATCGTGGGGCTGGTCTTGCTGATTGCCTGCGCTAACCTAGCGAATCTGTTGATCGCGCGGGCGAGCGCCCGAGAAAAGGAGATTGCGATTCGGCTCTCGATCGGGGCCACGCGGGGGCGCATCATTCGACTGCTGCTCGTCGAGAGTAGTTTGCTGGCATTGGCCGGGGCGGTGGTGAGTATTTTTTTGGCGCGCTGGGGTGTTCGGGGGTTGTTGGCGATGCTGCCGTCACAAGGCAGCGACTCGGTGAACCTGAGCGCGGATCCGGATTGGCGCATTCTGGCGTTCAATTTCGCGATTGCCTTCGCGGCGGGGCTCGCCTTCGGGCTTGTTCCGGCGCTGCAGGCAACGCGGCAGACGTTGGCGTTGAAGCCAAACAGTTCGGTGTGGCTGCGGAAGGCGCTGGTGGTGACGCAGGTTTCGCTGTCGCTGCTGCTGCTGATCGGTGCCGGGCTGTTTCTGAAGAGCTTGCAGAATTTGAGGTCGCTGAACCCCGGGTTTGCGGTGTCGAACCTGGTGACGTTCATGATCGACCCGGGGCTGAGCGGCTATAAGCCCGAACGCGCAGAGACCTTCTATCGAGAGCTGAATCGGAGGCTGAACGCGACGCCCGGCGTAGAGACCTCGTCGCTGGCCGTGGTGCCGGTGCTGCGCGGCTGGGAATGGGATTCCACCGTGACCGTGGAGGGCCACCAGGCCAAGCAGGGCGAGGACATGAACCCGCACGTGAACATTCTGGCTCCGGGCTACTTCAACACGATGGGGATCAAGCTGCTATCCGGCCGCGACTTCGATGACCGCGATTCGAAGACTTCGGGCAAGAAGGTGCTGATCAACGACAAGATGGCAAAGATGTACTTCCCAAAGGGCGACGCAGTGGGCCGGCACATCGGATGGGGTGGAGACCCGGGGACGAAGACGGAGATCGAGATCATTGGCGTGGTGTCGGATACAAAGTACGAAGGCTTCCGCGAGGAGACACCGCGGATCGTGTATCGCGGCTATTTTCAGGAGGGCTGGGCATCCGACATGGCGGGCTACGTCAGGACCTCGCTGCCGCCCGAGCAGATGTTCAACGTGGTCCGGTCGATCGTGCACGACCTGGATCCGAAGCTGCCGATCTATGACATGCGGACGCTCGAGCAGCAGTTGGACCAGTCGCTGGCCAATGAGCGGCTGGTGGCCATGCTGTCGTCGTTATTCGGGCTTCTGGCCACGGGCCTGGCTTTGATTGGGCTTTACGGCGTCATGGCGTACACAGTCGCGCGGCGGACCCGGGAAATCGGCATTCGCATGGCGCTGGGCGCGGAGACGGGCAATGTGGTTTGGCTGGTGATGCGGGAGGTGGTGACGATGGTCGTAGCGGGGCTTCTAATCGCTCTGCCCTTGGCTTGGTTCGCGTCGCAGTACGTCCAGAGCCAGCTGTACGGGGTGCAGCCGCAGGACCCAATCACCGTGGGAGCGGCGACGGCGGCGTTGGCCACGGTGGCATTGCTCGCGGGTTACTTGCCGGCGGCGCGGGCCGCGAAGATAGACCCCATGACCGCTTTGCGGTACGAGTAAAGGAATACAATAATGGCAGGCATTGCCGTGCGAAAACTTGTTTTGTTCCTTGTAACCGCCTGCGCTATCTGGGCGCAAGCAGACGACCGTAGTACCGCCGAATGGGCTCTGCGCAATGGTGGCCGAGTCCGGCTGGCCGGCGCGGCTTGGCTCGTCGATGCGCAGGCATTGCCCGTGGGGCCATTCCGTTTGGACGGGGTGGATTTGGCCGGCACGATTGTCGACCACAAAGACCTGAAGCTGCTTTCTGGCTGCACAGAGCTGCGGGAGTTGATTCTCCCGGGCACGATGTTCAATCCGGGGGCTGGTTCCAACCTGGACGCCAACAAAGAGCTGGCGGCTTTGAAGCCACTCACGAAGCTGGAGAAGTTTGGCCTTTCGTTGCATTTTCTCGAGACCATCAACATACAAGACAAGGGGTTGAAGGAGTTCGCCAACTTAACGAACATTCGGGAGATGCGCATTGCCATGGCGCGGGTGAAAGGCGACGGGCTCGCTTCGTTCGTCAACGTGGAGAAACTCGACCTGAACAACACGCGGATGACCGACGAAGGGATGAAGCAGGTGGCGGGAATGAAGAAGCTTCGCTATCTGAGTCTGCGGGATACGTTTGTAACGGACGAAGGGCTGCGGCAGTTGGCGGAGTTGAAAGATCTGGAAACGCTTGACCTGTTCGGGCTCCGGCTGACCGATCGCGGCGTGAGCTATTTGCGGGGCCTGACAAAGCTGAAACGGTTGAATATTCTGGGCTCGGCGCTGACCGACGCCGGGGTGGAGGCGCTGGAGCCATTGCAGGAACTAACGGAGCTGAATCTGTACCGGACGCAGATTACGAACGCTGGCTTGAGCAAGCTGAAGGGCCTCAAGAATTTGACGTCTTTGGACGTGCGGTACGCGCGGGTGACGCGGGGCGGAGTGGACGACTTGCTGGCGGCGAATCCGCGGGTGCGGGTGGAGTTTCAGGATGCGGCACCGCAGACCGCGGACCCGGCCCTGCGGACCGCGAAGCCGACGGCCATGACGGACGTCGCGATCGCGGGATGGGTAGAAAAGATGGGCGGGCGGAGCACGCTCGAAGCAGGTAAGATTCGGTCGGTCGACTTGTCGCGGACCCCGGTGTCGGACGCGCAACTGGCTTATCTGAGT
>JBKJLJ010000932.1:0-2586 GCA_046597015.1 Bryobacteraceae bacterium | reverse complement strand
TATCTTCAAGAAGAAAGGTCACGTCTATGCGCCCCGGGTCGCGTATCGCCTGGCCGGCACGAATCAAAACGGCTGGATGGGCGACCAGAACTTCTTCGGTCCCAATCCCGCCCCCGGAGCGATGATCACCTACTGGCTGAAAGAAAAGGCCACCGGCCTCAAGCTAGACATCCACGACAGCCAAGGCAAGAAAATCGCTACCGTTCGCAACCCTCCTCTCGAACCCGGCTTCCAGCGCGTCAGTTGGAACCTGCGCCACCAAGCCCCCGAAGTCCGCAAGGAGACGACCGACCCCGAAGCAGGCGGTCCCGGCGGAGCCCCCGGAGCCGTTATGGCCCTGCCTGGCCGCTATATCGCCAAGCTCCTCATCGGCGACGCCGTCATTAGCGAGGCCCCGTTTGAAGTTAAAGTGGACCCCACCGTTACGGTCAGCGAAGCGGACCTGAAGCAACAATTCGACCTCTCGATGCGGATGCGAACGGTCGTCAGCGGCGTTAACCAGGCGCTCAAGAACCTGGACCAGTTGAGGTCCCAACTGGAGGCGAGCGAGAAGCTAGCCGACGGCCCGGCGAAGGCTCGCCTCACGGCGATGAAGAAGGAGCTCGAAACCGAATTCGAACGGTTGGAAGGCGGTGGCGTGCGTTACCGCGTCATCAAGGCCCCGAAACTAGCCGAGGAAATGGGGGTCGTGTTCGGAGCCGTAGCCAGCGGCAACAGCGGCCCCACCACCGCCCAAACGCAAGCCGTCACCGAGCTCGAATCGATCTACAAAACTGCCGTCGCCGCCTACCAGCAGTTCGTCCAAACCAAGCCCTCCTCGTGGGATGCCGAACTGCGCCAGCTCAAACTGCTCGGCCTCACCCCACTGAAGCCGCTCCCCTAGCTACGCCCGGACGGCTCCAGGAACGGAAACGGAAATGCGTGATTCCAGGAGTAAGTAGCGCAAAGACAGCTTTACGCCCTTTGCGTGCTAGCATGCTCCAATGCGTACTCCACTCCTGCTGCTAGCCACTGCCGTTCTGACCTGTTTGGCCGCATGCGCTCCCGCGTCCAAGCCCGAGACCAAAGTACTTGCACCCGGGCCTCAGCCCGCACAGGTTGTCGGACAGAAGTTTCAACACGACGGCGTCGAGCTTTACTATGAAGTCTACGGCTCAGGCGAACCATTGCTTCTGATCCATGGGAACGGCGGCAGCACCCGTGATCTGACGGCCCAAATAGCGCACTTCCGCAACGACTACCAGGTGATCGCCATGGATAGCCGCGATCAAGGCCGATCCGGTGACTCCGCCGAGAAGCTCACGTACGAGAAGATGACCGACGATCAGGCCGCTCTGTTGGAACACCTGAAGGTTCGCGCCGCCAACGTCGTCGGTTGGAGTGACGGAGGCATTGAAGCGCTGCTACTCGCTATTCGCCATCCTGGGAAGGTCAAGAAGTTGGTTTCCATGGCCGCCAACCTCACGCCCCAAGGGCTGCATCCGGACTCTATTGGCCTTATCAAAGATATGTTGAAGGACCCGAAGATTCCCGCTCGCGACCGTAAGGTGACGGAAATGATGCTCACCGAGCCGCAAATCAAATTCACCGAGCTCGAGAAAATCACGGTGCCCGCGCTGATTCTGGCGAGCGATCACGATCTGATTTCCGACCGGCATACACTCGAGATCTTTCATCACATTCCAAATGCGCAGCTCCAGATCTTCGCCAACGCTACGCACATGATTCCGTTTGACGACCCCGATCGCTTCAACTCCGTCGTGGCGAGCTTCCTGCAAAACAAGTTCGTTACGATCGATCGCCTCGGCGACACGATGAAATCGCTGGAGAAATTGCGGGCGGCTCCAGCGAAGTAGGCCATCACGGTACCCAAGGCATCTACTCTTCGGGGTTGGAGATCTCGTGTAGGCGCGGCACCACCCCAGCCGGGGCGCTCACCTAGCCTGCTTGGTTCTGGGCCACTCCGTTCGCTCGTTCCGATTATCCCAAAGCTCCAGTGTGAGGTTCAGCCCCATGTCGTCAGATATTTGTGGCACACTGCGTCGATCACTCACGATCAACGGCATCCTCGGCTGTGATCCAATAGCCCCATCTAAGGTGGCGAACCGTCAGCAGGGCCGGAAACATGAAGCACCTGGCCAGCCCTGACCGTAGCAATCGTGTTGAGTAGTTGAGGGAAGAGCGGCCGATAGAAGTCGATCTTATTGCGTGCCACAGGAACAACCACGATTCCGAACGACAGTGAGTTGAGATTATGCTGGTGCTCGAACCCACGATCGGCCGTGACGAAGACATCGCACTCCAGCTGCTTTACCAGCACATTGTCTTTCAGTTGTGCCAGCCAAGATCAAACAATGTTTGGACGTCGTGGCCAACGAACGCTTCGACCAGGTGTGGATCGATGGATTCGTCTATGATGACGCGCATACCAACTGGTCAATTGCTTTGTCACGGCTCAGTTCGAGAAATGAGCAAACGTGTTGCCTCGGAATGATCGGATAGACGGCGAGAAAATCGTCGATGGATTCGCCCGTCTCGAGAAAGTCGATGAGCGTTTGCACGGGCACTCGAGTATTTGCAAAGCAG
>JBKJLJ010000389.1:0-9062 GCA_046597015.1 Bryobacteraceae bacterium | reverse complement strand
TGTTAGCTGGCGGGCCAAACGGCGAATAGCCGGCAATCGAGAACAGTGCAAAGCCCGGCAATACAGTGTTCGCCCCCCGCAGCCCAATCTCGGGATTCAAATTCCGGTCGAGCGGCGATCCCCGATTCGTCAGCAGCCGGTTGTAGGAAACTTTGAGGGTGTTGAAAAGGTTCGGAGTAAAAATGTGCCCATGGCTCAACACCCCCGACAGCGGCTCATTATGGTTGAAAGCCGGATCGCCCCCGCCAAACGCCGGTGCGGGCAGGTTCGATTCCGGCTGCAACAGGTAATCCTGCTGGCTATAGCGGAAGTAAACCGTATTGGCCGTATTGAAAGTGTGGTCGATCCGCACGTCACCTTTATGCGTATTCGCGTTCGTCCGCGGATTCGAAAAGTAGTTGTTAATGATTCCCGGCCGGTTCGGCTCTACCCCAAACGAAGCCACCTTTGCCGCCACCGGGTCAATCCGGTTGGCGGGAATCATTCGGTTGGCAAACGGTAACCGGGCCCGCGTCGTCGCATTATAAGTACCCGGGTCAAAAATCTGCGTCGGCTGGTTATTGAAAAACGAGTTGGTGAAGTCCCCCCGCCGCTCGGCCGACGTCGGCACAGTCGACAGCGCGGTATCTGCCGTGAACTCCTTAGTTCCCTCGTAATCGGCAAAGAAGAAGGTCTTGTTCTTCACAATTGGCCCGCCAATAAACCCGCCAAACTGGTTCCGCCGAAACACCGGTATGTTCGTTCCCGGCGCCTGAAAGAAGTTCCGCGCATTGAACGCCTCGTTCCGCACAAAGTGAAACGCGCCCCCGTGAATGTCATTCCCGCCGGACTTGATCACCACGTTCACCACTCCCCCCACATTGCGTCCAAACTCCGCCGAATAGTTCGTCGTCTGTACCTTAAACTCCTGCACGGCATCCACCGACGGCGAAATCACCTGGGGCGACCTGCCCTGGGCCGCCTGTTGGTTGGAGTTGTTATCCATCCCGTCGAGTAAGTAGTTGTTATGACTAACCCGAAAGCCGCCGGCACTGAAGCCCTGAAACCGCGAACCCGGCGGCGGCACATTCGTTCCCGCCGTCAGCAACGCCAATTGCAGGTAATCCCGACCATTCAACGGCAAATCGACGATCTTCTTGTTCTCGATCACCTGCCCGCGCGACGCCTCGGTCGTCTGCAGCAACCCCGCATCCGCCGTCACCGTAATCTGCTCTGCCGTCGCTCCTAACTCCAGCGTCAGATCCAGCCGTACCTCATCTTGGATCTTCAGCGTCACCCCTCGACGCAGTAACTTCTTGAATCCTGCTGCTTCCACCGCAATGCTATAAGTTCCCGTCCGTAACGGGATTGAACGAAAACTGCCCGCCGCATCCGTCCGCGTCACGGTGGTCGTGTTCGTCCCCTGATTGGTCATCGTGATCAGCGCACCGCCGATCCGTGCCGCCGACTGATCCGTCACCGTCCCCAGTAACACCCCCTGCTCTACCTGCGCCGAGACAATCGACACGAAGACGAACCATCCAAGAAACCCTGAAAAACGCATAGCGGCATCATATCACCGCACGATCTGCGGCAACGAAGCCGCCGCCGCCGCCTGCCCCACCCTCCGGCTCGCTTCATCGGGTAGCCGCACATCAATCTCCAACTCCGGAAACTCGCGGTCGAGCACCTCACCCGCCACGCGCCTAATAATATCCCCTCCCTCCCCCGTCGTCACCCGCCCCATCACCAGCACCGTCCCAATGTCGTAATAGTTCGCGAAATGCCCCAGCGCATACCCGAAATAGGCTCCAATCGTCTGGTAGATCTTCCCGGGCCGCTCGTCGCCGCGCTTCTGCATCTCCTGCACGTGTTCCAAACGTTCGGGCACCCCCATCTCCGCCGGAAACGAAATCCCGGCCGGTTCCAGCAATCGGTTCACCGCCTGCTGCGAGAGATACTGCACCCCACATCCCCGGTCGTTAGACCACTCATCGGCCGGCGACTGCGGATTCATGTCGATCGGCACAAACGCCAACTCATCCAGCCACGTCGTGATCTGCCCTGCCCCGTCCACATACCCCGCCGCCAGGCTGCTCCCAAACGCCAAACCAAGCACCCGGTTCCGATGCAGCGACATCGATCCCGCCAGCGCCGAGACCGCCCCGTCGTTGGCCACCACCACCGGGATCCCGCCAAACTCCTCCTGAATCCGATGGTACATTGGCACAATCTCGCTCTCAAACTTCTCCCGCGGAACGCCCCTAAACAAGGACGCAATCCTGGGCTCATTCGCGATATACACCCCAGCCGAACTCACCCCAATGGCATCCACCCGCGGCAAAGTCGCCGCCGCCGCGCGGATCGCGTGGCGGATATGTTCATAGTGGTAGGCCGGATCGCTCTGCGGCTTCGGGTCCCATTTAAACTCGCCCGCAAAGGTGGTCACCCCATCCTGTTCGGCATACGCCTTAATGTCCGACGCACCCTTGTCGATCGCCACCCGGCAGCCGCCCGTGTGCCGCCCCAGCGGCAACGTTACATGGGACGCCGCCGGAAACGCCGCCCCCGGAGCATGCAGAATCTCGCACGGACGTCCGTAAATCGTCGGCCCCATCACTTCCAAATCAAACAGCCGATTCGCGTCGTACCGATAGATGTAGTCTCGCAACAGCGCCACCAGATCCCCCGGCGCGTCCAAGTGGATCCGATACGCGCCCACCGCCCAGAGCAGAAACTTTACCTCCCGCTCCAGAAATCTCAGATTCACGGCAATATCGTCCGCCGAGATCATCCGTTCAAAGACGTAGGTCGACCCGTCGCCCTGCTCCAGAGCAATGCGAATCGGCCGCCCATTGCTCGCAATCCTCTTCGCAAAGGCACGCCAGGCCAGCGCCGAAGGCCGAAACGCCCCATCCAAAACCGGCGTCACTGCCGGTACGATCAATTCCATCTATTCTTCTCCCCGGGCCATGTAACGCCCGTCACGGAACTCGACTCCCCGCGTATGCGCGGGCGTCTCCTCGCACGAAATCCCCAACCGCGCTAAAGCAGGCGCTAAAAACGCCGCGGCGTTCTCCACGACCGACCGCTCCACCACTTCCCGCTCCACACCCCACCCCAGCGCGACGTTCATGCACTCGATCAACGACGTGCACGACCCGCTCAGCGGAAACGACCGCACCGTCCCCGCCTCGTCCGGACGAATCGAAAAGCTGTGTCCCCACAACTCCGCCGTCGTCCCCACCGGAGCCCCAATCAGAGGGCTCTCATCGGAGACAATAATCATCTTGTCCGGCCCCTTACTCTGCGCCAGCAGCCTCACCGCGTACGCCGGCACATGCACCGCATCGGGAATAATCATCGAAAACGCCCGCCGATCCGTAAACTGCGCCACCATCCGCAAATCCTTGGCCATAATCTTGTCTCGGGTGGCTGCATTCAACACGTGCGTAAAGGCCGTCGCCCCCGCCTCCAGCCCCGCCTGCAGCTCTTCTACGACCGGGTCCATATGACCCAGGCTCACGCTCACGCCCCGCGCGCCGAGGTGCCGGATCACTTCGAGCGCCCCCGGCCGCTCCGGCGCCATCGTCAAAAAACCGAGAAATCCGCTAGACCATTCTAACAATCGCTCGGCAAATTCCACCGTCGGATCCTGCCGATACTCGACGTTATGCGCCCCCATGCAATGCGGCGAAAGGAACGGCCCTTCCAGATGCGGCGGCAGAATCCCCTGCCCCCAGCCGAACTCCCGGGCGGCCCGAAACACCGGCAGATTCGCCCGATAGGCCTCCGGGCTCGAGGTCACCATCGTCGGGCAGAAGTAACCATAGCCGAGGCCGTAGTAGTACCGCGCCACGGCTTCGAGCTGCCCCAGCGTCAAGCCCGGAGTGTCAAAGGAAACGAAGCCGGACCAGGCGCCATCCGTAAAAAGCGGACCCCCGTTCGCCTGCAGCGAAAGCGGATAGAGTATAGAACGCAAAGAAATCCCCAGCTTCCACAATACAACGTCGATGAAACAGTTGACGCTAGACACCACATTCCTAATCATGTACTATCCCTCGCAGGCATTGCGGCTCATAAGGGCAGGCAATCGAAGAAATATTCAGGAGATTCAAATGGATTATCGACTTCCGCTTTGGCTTGCCCCCAGACAGGTCCTACTAGCATTTTCTTTCCTCGTGGCCGCGCTTTCGCTGCCCGCCCAAGAGTATCGAGGGCGCATTCAGGGCTCTGTTTCCGACACGTCGCAAGCGATGGTCGCCGGCGCTACGGTTACGCTGTCCAACGTACAGACGGGTGTTTCGAGCGCCCGGCAAACGGGGGAAACGGGCCGGTATATCTTCGACCTTGTTTTGCCCGGCACTTATACCTTGACGGTTCAGCTCACGGGATTTCAGCGATTCGTTCAGGAGAAGGTGATCCTGCAATCACGGGGCGATGTAACGATTGACGCCGCACTGCGACCCGGCGACGTTCGCGAAGCGGTCACCGTCACCGACCAAGCCAGCACGGTCCAATTCAATACGAGCAAACTGGAGACAACCGTTGATGCCGCGCTGGTCAGCAACCTGCCGCAAATCTCGCGGAACCCCCTGCTGCTCGCGCGGCTCGATCCGGCCGTCGTCCAGAGCGACACCGCCCGCGAGGTCGAACCCTACATGACCTGGTCGGGGAACCGGCAACAGATTGGCGGAGGCCGCGACTACTCGAACGACCTGCAGATCGACGGCAGCCCGATCAGCATCGGGTATAAGACGAGCTACATGCCATCGCCGGATGCGGTGCAGGAAGTGGCGGTGCAACAGAACGCGGTGGACGCCGAGTTCGGCCATTCCGGAGGATCCGCGGTGACCCTGACCATGAAGGCTGGCACCAATCAATGGCATGGGAATGTCTTTCACCAGGGACAGTATCCGTGGGCGAACGCTCTCGAGAATCGGGTATTCCGAACGATTAACCTGGGTCGTGTTCACATGTATGGCGGTACGCTCGGGAATCCCATCAAGAAGAACAAGATTTTCAACTTCTTCGCCTATGAGCAATGGAGAAAGACCGATCCGAACGACTTGATTCAGACCTTGCCTACCGATCTCGAGCGGCAGGGCGATTTCTCGCGGTCGCTGAACGCAACGGGCGGATTGCGGACGATTTACGACCCCTTCACGACGGAGACTTCAGCCGATGGCCGCACGATCACGCGGATGCCGATCCCGGGTAATGTGATCCCGAAGTCTTCCCAAGATCCGATCGCGACACTCTATATGGGCAAGCTATGGAAGTCCAACCGGCCGGGCCAGGGGCCGTATAACATCAACAACTACTACGTCCCACTGCCGGTCCGTTACGATTACCACAATATCTCCAACCGCACCGACTATACGGTGAACGACAAGCTGCGCTTCTATGGGAGGTACAGCAAACTCTGGACGCCAGTGACGACATCCAACCCCACTGGCTCCGATTTCTATGTCAACGACCGGGGCAGCCAGCGCGACGCGCTATCGATCTCTGGAGACGCGGTGTACATGGTCAGTGCAAGAACGATTCTGAACGTGAATGCCACTTATCACAGTTTTGTCGATGCATCGAAGTACGCCGACAGCGCCAACACAAGCTGGGATAAAATCTGGCCGAATACCAACTTCTTCAAGACGATTTTCGACAACAAGGCGGTACCGCAGTTGCTGCCGCGGATGTCCATTCTGGGCACCGGGACGGGCGAATACTGGACGGCGATGGGCCCGCGTGGCGGCACTTGGAACCAGCGGCCCACCGCCGACAGCGTAAGCGTAAAAATTGCACAGCAACAGGGCAAGCACTATCTGAAGCTCGGCGTCGACACGCGCGGCACACGCACCACCAGTCTCATTGTGAACAACAACCCGGGGTTCGGCTTTCAGGCCGATGGGACTTCGGCGACTTACCTGAATCCCGACTTGAAAACTTCGGGCGACGGGTACGCGACGTTTCTGATGGGGGCCGTGCAGCCCGCCGGGGGCGGGGCCGACAGCTGGGACAGCGGATCCACTTCGATGACCGCGACGATTTTGCCCGAAGGGCAGAACCGATTCTACGGCGCGTTCCTGAACGACGACTTTAAGGTGAGCCGGAATCTGACGATAAATATGGGGCTCCGTTACGAGTATGAGACGGCATACACGGATCCGCAGAACCGACTGACGCGGCCGCTTGACCTGACCTCGCCGATTCCGGAGATGCAGGGTGCCGGCGCACCGCAATTTCCCGCCGAAGTGGGGCAATTCTACAAGGGCCCCACGATCCTGAACGGAGCGTTTCAGTTTGCCGATTCGAAGAACCGAGGGCAGTGGAACTCGGGCCGGGGCGGTTTCTCGCCGCGGATCGGGATGGCATACCGGCTGAACGACAAGACGTCTCTGCGGGTCGCGTACGGTCGATATCTGACTCCCTGGACAGGAGGCACGTTTAATATCTTCGACACGATTTATGCCGGGTATAAGAACGTGACCGGTGCCTATCCGGCGGTGCTGGGTGTGCCGCAGACGCGTCTGCGGGATCCCTTCCCCGCTTCGACCCCGGTGGTCCCAGCCTACGAACAGAGGCTGGGCCGATATACCGGTTTGGGCGACTCCTTATCCTTCGTGAACGGGCAGCGTCCGCGGAGTTACAGCGACCGCATCAACTTTTCGTTTCAGCGGCAGGTGTTGCAGAACATGGTCCTCGACGTCACCTACTACATCAATTTGTCCAGCCAAAACGTGGGCGGCTACAACGTGAATCAAGTGGATCCGCGGGTGGCCTATGAGTTCAAAGACTCGACGAACCGCGCCGTGAACAACCCGTTCTTCAATTTCTCCACGGTGGAGAAGTTCCCCGGCGCATTGCGGTTCCAGCGGACGGTAGGACTCACGTCTCTGATGCGGCCCTATCCGCAATACGGCAACCTGAATGTGATTGATGGGATCAATGGCGGATCATCACGGTATCAGTCCCTGCAGTTGCGGCTGAACCGCCGGTTTGCGAATGGATACAGCGTGCTAATGGGTTACAACTATGCGCGGCAACAGGACCAAGTCTTCTTCAACGATATCGCCAGCTATCTGGGGCAGTTCTCGTGGCAGGAGAGTGACCGGCCGCGCAGCCGTCTGTCGCTGGCCGGCACATGGGAAGTGCCCGTGGGCCGGGGCCGGGCGTTCCTGAGCGGTATGCCGAGGGTGGCTGATCTAGCGCTGGGCGGATGGGATGTGACGGGGCTGATGACTTGGCGATCCGGATTCTATGTCCGTTTCGGAGCGTTGCAGGTGAATGGGGATCCGCATGTGGACAACCCCACACCGGGCAAGTGGTTCAATACGGCGGCGTTTTCGCGACTGCCGAACTTCACCCCGCGAACCAATCCGTGGCAGTACGACGGGATCACGAACCCGGGTCTGTTCAACCTCGACACCTCGATTGTGAAACGCATGCCGATCACTGAGCGGGTGCGCGGGGAATTGCGCATGGATGTATTTAACGCGGCCAACAACATGACTTGGGCTAATCCGAGCACCAACGTGCAGAGCAGCCTGTTTGGCGTAACGAACAACACGCTGTCGGCCACGTTCGGCCGGCGGGCGCAACTTGGGCTGAGGGTTGAGTTCTAGACCCTGGCCGCGGCTGTTGTTTCTGGCGGGGCTATGGTTTGCGGAGGCGCAAACCACACCCCCGCCAGATTTACGACTGGCGGCACGACTGGATGAAGAGGGAAAGTGCGCCGAGTCGGAACCGTTGTACCGGCGGGCGCTGGCGGGGGGAACTCCGTCCGTGGCGCTGCTGAACAACGCGGGGAACCACTACGTGCGGTGTGGGGATCTGGCTAAGGGGGGCGAGTATTTCGCGAAGGTGATCGCGCGGAATGCCTCGCATGGGAACGCAAACCTGCAACTGGCGCGGCTGGCGGTGGAGCGAAAAGATAAGGCGACCGCGCTTACCCATTTGCGGGTGCTGCTGACGCAGCAGGACGCCGGACTGCTGGCCGAGGTCGGTGCGCTGTACGCGCGGACGGGAGAGTTCCAGGCGGCGCAAGGGGTGTTCCAGCGAGTGGTGGCGATGCGGCCCGGGGATTTCGATTCGCTCTGGAACCTGGGCCGGGTGGCGGCGCGGGCGGGGGATTTACCGCGGGCGCGAGAGGCGCTGGAGGGAGCGCTGCGGTTGAAGCCGGAAGACCCGGAAACGCTAATGGAATTGGGAACGACATATGCGGCGGGCGGCGAATATCCGCGAGCAGTCTTTCTACTGGCGCGGGCGCAGATCCGATTGCCGAAGCACGCCGGGGTCGCACTGGCACTGGCCCGCGCCGCGGAAGACGCCGGCTACTACGGCGATTCGGCGATTGCCTATGACGGCTATCTGGCACTCCGGCCGGATGACGACGCCGCGCGGCGCGACCGCGCGCGAGTAGTGGCCAATCTTGCCGGGCGGCGCGAGGAGGGGCTGAAGGCGCTGGCGGAGTATTTAGCGCGGAAGCCAAAAGATGCGACCGGGCACTTTCACTACGCGCAGTTGTGCTGGAACACGGATGGGGAAAATGCTCTAGCGCATTTGGCGGAAGCCGTGCGCCTGGAGCCGCGACTCGGGCCGGCGCATACGGCGCGGGCGTGGCTATTGCACCGATTCGGCCGGGACCAGGAAGCGCTGGCTCACCTGGAGACGGCCTTGGCGTTGAAGCCTGAGGACGTGCGGGCGCTGGATCAGTACGGGCTCGTGCTGACGGCGCTGGAGCGGCCAAAAGAAGCGGAAGCAGCGTTTCGTCAGGCCGCGAAGCTAGGGCCGAAGGGTTGGGAAGCCAGGCTCCATCTGAGCCGGGTGTTAATGGAGCAGGGCCGGGAGCAAGAGGCGCAAAGCTGGCTTGACGAGTACCAGCGACTGCGGCCAGCGCGCCAGCGAGATCCACGGCGAGAGCCCGGGATGATTGCGCTGGCGACCCTGCCAGAGGAGGAGCGGCGGGCGCGGGAGATGGAGCGGCTCCGGTCACTGGCGAACGCCCGGCCTGACGATGCGGCGCTTCGCATGCATCTGGGCAACTTATTGCTGGCCGAGGGGCGGAATGAAGAGGCCGCGAA
>JBKJLJ010000317.1:0-6293 GCA_046597015.1 Bryobacteraceae bacterium | reverse complement strand
ACGCCCATGGCCATGGGGACGGGGGCGGGTCGTTTTTTATCGAGGGCCGCGATTTCCGAGTTGAGTTGGCGGCGGGTAGCGAGGTCGGCGGGGGAGCAGATACGGTCGATCTCCGAGGCGGAGGCGCGCGTCGTGCGGATGACTTGGTTGGCGAGGAGGGTTTGGCCGGGGGTGCGCTGGGCTTCGGGGGTGGCGATGGCTTCCTGGACGTTGGCGGGGAAGCGTTTGTATTTGTTGGGCAGGATCTGGGCGGCGTAGGGGGCTTCGAGAACGCGGATGCGGTCGCGCAGTTCGGTGATGGCGGCATCGACGCGGGCGTTGCCTTCGCGCCAGGCTTTGGCTTCGGCAGGCGGGACGAGGGGCTGGTCGACTTCGACGTAACCGAACAGGGTCGCCTGCAAGCGGTAGTAGTCTTTTTGCGAGATCGGATCGAATTTATGGTCGTGGCAGCGGGCGCACTGAATGGTTAAACCCATGACGCCGCGGCCGATGGTGGCGATCATGTCGTCGAGGTATTCGTAGCGAAATTCGGGATTGTCTTTTTCGCGGAAGCCCACTTTGGCGTAGCTGCGGAGGAAGCCGGTGGCGGTGAGAGAGTCGTAAGTCGGATGGTCGATTTCGTCGCCGGCGAGTTGATCGGTGAGGAAGGCGTCGTAGGGTTTGTCGGCGTTGAAGGCGCGGATCACGTAGTCGCGATAGCGCCACGCGTTGGGGCGATCGAAGTCGTGTTCGTAGCCGTTGGAGTCGGCATAACGGGCTACATCGAGCCAGTGGCGGCCCCAGCGTTCGCCATAGTGGGGGGAGGCTAAGAGGTGGTCGATGAGGCGAGGCCAGGCGTCGGGGGCTTTGCTGTTGACGAAGGCGTCGACTTCACTGGGCGTGGGAGGAAGGCCGATGAGGTCAAGATAGGCGCGGCGGACGAGGGTGGCGCGGTCAGCAAGCGGGGCAGGCCGGAGCTCTTTTTTGGCGAGGCTCGCCTTGATGAGCGAGTCGATGGTAGCGACCGGTTTCGTGATGGGTTGGAAGGCCCACCATTTCTTGTCCGCGTCGCGGAGGGGCGGTTCGGTGGAGACGACCGATTGCTTGGCGACTAGGGGGCGGTCGGGGTACTTGGCACCGGAGTTGATCCACTCGGTGAGGAGCCGGATTTCTGCTTCGGTCAAGGAGCCGCCGAGGGGCATGCGCGGGGTATCGAGGCCGCTGACCATCCGGATGAGTTTGCTGGTGGCGGCAGTGCCGGGGACAACCGTGGCCCCGTGTTCGCCGCCACGGAGGACGGCAGCGCGGGTGCGGAGGTCGAGCTTGCCTAGTTCAAGGGCTCCGCCGTGGCAGTGGAGGCACTTTTGTTCGAGCAGCGTGGCGACGTCTTCTTGCGCGAATAACGCTAGTGTAAACCCGAAGCCGAAGCAAAGCCGGAGCATGATCGATGCTCCGTATCGTATCACTAACAGGCGAAGGTGTCGCCGCTCTCGGGGATGGTCACGGGGAGGTTATATAGGCTGCGGATCATAACGGCTAATGCTTCCTGTTGGGTTGGTTCGCCGTGAACGAGAAAGACATGCTTCAAACCTTTCACGATGGGCTCCATCCATTCGAGCAACTCGCGCTGATCGGCGTGGCCGCTGAGTTCGTTGATCTTGGCGATTTCGGCGCGGACGCGGTACGGTTCGCCGAGGATGTTCACTTCTTTTTGGCCATCGAGGAGTTTCCGGCCGAGCGAGTTTGCGGCTTGGAAGCCGGTGATAAGGACGGTGTTGCGAGGGTCGTGGACATTATTAGCGAGGTGGTGGACGACGCGTCCGGCTTCAGCCATGCCGGAAGCGGAGATGATCATGCAGGGCATGCGGAGGGAGTTGAGCGCCTTTGATTCCTCGACGTCGCGGATATAGCGGAGACGGCGGAAGCCGAAGGGGTCGTTGTGATCGGCGAGGAAACGGGCGGTTTCTACGTCATAGCACTCGGTATGTTCCCGGAAGATTTCGGTTACGTTGGTGGCAAGCGGGCTATCGACGAAGACCGGAATATCGGGGATCTTGTGTTCGAGGACGAGTTCGTTGACCATCATCACGATTTGCTGGGTGCGGCCGACGGCGAAGGCAGGGGCGATGATTTTTCCGCCGCGGCTGGCGGTGCGGTTGATGATTTCGGCGAGCTTGGCCTTGGCGTGTTCGATCGGTTGATGGAGACGGTCGCCATAGGTGCTTTCCATGATGAGGTAGTCGGCGGCGGGGGGCGGTTCGGGGTCGCGAATAATAGGCAGGTTCTTGCGGCCGACGTCGCCGGAAAACAGGAGCCGAGTGGCACCGGCTTCCACTTTTACGAAAGAGGAGCCGAGCATGTGGCCGGCCTCGTAAGCGGTGTAGCTGATGTCGCCGACGACGTTGGCGGATTGATGCATCGGCATCGAACGGAAAAGTGGGAAGGTGGCGTTAGCATCGGCGACGGTGTAGATCGGTTCTACTTCGCAGTCGGGGCAATCGGGTTGGAGGCGGCGTTTACGGGAGGTGCGGCGATTGAGGAACTCGGCGTCCTTTTCCTGGATGAAAGCGGAGTCGGCGAGCATGGATTTGCAGAGGTCGACCGTGGCGGCAGTGGTGTAGATGGGCCCGCGAAAGCCCTTTTGCACGAGTTTGGGCAGTTTGCCGCTGTGGTCGATGTGGGCGTGGGAGAGGACGACCGCATCCACCTCGGCTGGAGGGAAGGCAAACCATCGGTTTTTTTCATTCGCCTCGGCGCGTCGACCTTGGAAGAAACCGCAGTCAAGCAGAATTCGCTTGCCGCCGAATTGAATCTCGTGGGATGAACCCGTAACGGTGCGGCAAGCGCCGCGAAAAGTGATCTGCATGGATACTGGTATTCTAGTCCCTTCCCCCATGCTTCGTTTGCTTCCCTGGGCATTGCTGCTCATCGCCGTGCTGCCCTCCGCTTGGTTTGCTATTGCAGCGCGCGAATTGCCGCAACTGGGTTCCGTGACCGAGGACGGACTTTACTTCAGTGCCGGGTTGTCGCTGGCCGATGGCCGTGGCTATCGGCTGGCCAGTGTACCGGGCGAACCTGCGCAGACGCGGGTTCCACCGCTCTTTCCGGCTTACTTGGCACCGTTCTCGCACAATCGTACTTTGTTGAGTTGGATGTTGTGGGTGCTGGCACCGACGGCGCTGGCGCTAATTTTCTTCTGGGCACGGCAACAAGGTTGGGAGCATTGGCGGGCGGCGTTGTTGTGTCTGCTCTTGGGGTCAAATGTTACGTTTGTTGTGGCGAGCGCGAACCTGTTGCCGGACTTGCTGACTTTGACCCTGCTGCTCGCGGCAGTATACGCGTTGGAGCAGGACAGTCGAGCGGCAGCCTTGCTGGCGGCTATTGCCGCGGCGGGAACCTACTTAACTTCGGTAACCTTACTGGTCCCTTTGTCCGCGCTGATTCCCTTGTTGCTTTTCCGGCGACGGTATACCCAGGGCGCTATTGTTTTCGTAGTTCTGTTGGGAACGGCGTGGTGGTGGCGCTCGTTTGTCGACGCCCACGCGGATCCGGCGGCGCAGGGGTTGGCGGCATGGTATTTGAACGCGCCAGCGAAGTCGAGCTTCGCTTTTATGGCCGGGAACTTGACGGCGCTGGCCGAGCCGGGATGGATCGCCCTTGGCCTGGCGGCGGGATATGGCTGGTCACGGATTCGGGCGGCGAGTGTCTATCCCGCGTTCGGGGTGGCGTATCTGGTGGCAATTCTATTGAGCGAACGGGGACCCCAACCAGGTGCGATTTTGCCGATTTTGCCTTTACTCTTGGCTGGTTTGCTGATGGGGCTATCGTCGCTGCCGCGCTATGCGGTGGTGGCAACGGTCGTGGTGGCTCTGCTGCTGGTTAGCCGCAGTGTGGTGCCGCTACGGGCTGCATCTGAGGATCTCGCTCGGCACCGGGCGCTTCAACCGCTGCGGAGTCAGGCCCATTTTTGGATTGATGCGAACACCCCGGCCAGCGCTCGGTTTCTGGCGAGCGACGATGGAATGCTGCATGCGGCGACGTATCGGCACGGCTTTAGTCTGCACCCTGCGCCGCGGCTTGCGCGAGCGGCGGTGGTCCAGTTTCTGAGTGGTGCTCCGCTGTTCGCACGGGCCGAGGGACTGGATTATATCTTGCTGACCCCTTACGATTATGCCTCGTTGTTGACGCCGGCCGAGCGGAGCCAAGTGCAAGCCAAAATTGAGGCCGACCCTTCGTATGAAACGGTGTATGCGAACGAAGGCGTAGTGATTAAACGGCGAGCGTTTTAAAAACGAAATAAACGATGATGGTAGAGTGATTTCGCACACTCTATCCTTTCTTTTCCTAACCTCCCTGGTGGTGGCGGGAGCCCGTTCCCAAACAAAGCCCGTGACGCTTGATGCGGTGACAAAGTCGAGCCCGAGCATGGCCGGCTCCGCGATCTGGGCTCCTTCCGGTGACCGCTATTTGTCGGTCGATCAAAAGGCGCTGATACTTTACGATTGCGCCACGGGGCAGCGTACGGAGCTTGCTAACTTGAAGGACATTGAGGGCAAGGCGAAGGAGCGGCCGAGCAATAAGCCGTTCGGTTGGCAGAATCGGCGCGTGGCGGGGAGCCGGCCCGAGTGGTCGAACGACGGGCAGCGGCTGTTGGTGGCGAGCGGCGGAGATCTGTTCGTCTTGGCCGTAGATTCGAAGCAGTGGACACAGTTGACGGCGACCGTGGAAACCGAAGAGGACGGACACTTGTCGCCGGACGGACGCTCGGTCGGCTTTCGGCGGGGGAACAATCTTTTCATGATCGACGTTGCCAGTCATCGGGAGCATCGTCTGACGGGGAACGGCAGCGAGACAGTTTGGAACGGGAAGCTCGACTGGGTGTATCCGGAAGAGCTCGATCTCGGACGGGCGTGGTGGTGGTCGCCGGATTCGAAGTCGATTGCGTATTTGCAATTTGACGTGGGGACGGAGATGATTCATCCGCACGTGGACTCGCAGCCGATTCAGGCGGTGCTCGAGCCACAGCGTTTTCCTAAGGCGGGTACGCCGAATGCGAGCGTTCGGCTGGGCGTGGTCCCCGCGAAGGGCGGCAAAACGCGTTGGATGGAGTTGGGCCCCACCGCGGAGACGCTGATTGCGCGGGTGGCTTGGTTACCGTCGAGCCAGCAGTTGGCCGTGCAGCGGCTGAGCCGGGTGCAGGATCGCTTAGAATTGCTGACGGCGGATGCGGCGAATGGCCGGGTGAAGACGCTGCTGGAAGAGAAGGACCCGGCGTGGGTGAATCTCCATGACGTCCTGCGATTTTGGCCGGATGGCCGGTTCCTGTGGGCGAGTGAGAGGTCGGGCTTTCGGCATCTGTATGTCTATTCTGCCCAGGGCCAAATGGAGCGGCAACTGACGTCGGGGGACTGGGAGGTGAACTCGGTAGAAGGGGTAGATGCCCAGAATGTTTACTTCACCGCGACGAAGGAAAGCCCGCTGGAACGGCATTTGTATCGGGTGCCGTTGGCTGGCGGGGAGGTGGTGCGATTGACCAAGGCGGCGGGGACAAATACAGTTTCGATGAGTCCGACGGCGGCCTATTACACGAATACACATTCGAGCTTGACGACGCCGCCGGAGCGGTCGCTGTATCGGATTTCGGGCGAGCAGTTGGCCGTGTTGCAACCAGCGAACAAGTCAATGATGACCGAGTATGCCTTGCAGCCGGTGGAACCGATGCAGTTCGAGGCAGGGGGCAACAAATTTTACGGGCAGCTCATCAAACCGGTGGGGTTTGTTGCAGGGAAGAAGTACCCGGCGATTGTGATGGTTTATGGGGGACCGCACGCGCAGACGGTGCGCGATAGTTGGGCGGGATTGAATTGGGAGCAGGCGCTGGCGACGCGGGGTTTTGTCGTTTGGCGAATGGACAATCGGGGGGCCGGGGGGCGAGGACATGCTTGGGAGGCGCCTTTGCATCGCCAGTTTGGGAAGACGGAGTTGGCCGATCAACTGGAAGGGGTGAAATATTTGGTCAGTCAGGGTTACGTGGACGAGAAGCGTATAGGCATTTACGGATGGTCTTACGGCGGGTATATGACGCTGTATTCTCTGTTCAATGCGCCGGAGACGTTTGCGGCCGGGGTATCGGGCGCTCCGGTGACGGATTGGCGCCACTATGACACGATCTATACCGAACGTTATATGGGTTTGCCTTCGCGGAATGAAGACGGTTACAAAGAGAGCTCCGCCGTCACCCACGCGGCGAAATTACAGGGCAAGTTGATGATCGTCCATAACTTCCAGGACGACAACGTGCTGTTTCAGAATGC
>JBKJLJ010000252.1:0-3315 GCA_046597015.1 Bryobacteraceae bacterium | reverse complement strand
GTCAGGCAGCGGAGGCCGTCGCTGTAACTGAACATAATGAGGTGGAAGTGCGCGAACAGGCGTATTCAATTTGGCAAGAGCGTGGCTGTCCCGTCGGTTCGCCGGACGAGGATTGGCTTCGGGCCGAGCGCGAGCTTGATGGCCATGCGGCACTCTAAGGCGGTTAGTAAAAGCTGGCTGAGGCCAACAAACGGTCGAGCAAAAAAGGAAGGAGGTTTGATTCATGTGTGACCATTCGCTGATGGGCATTCCGAATCGTTTGGCCGTAGAGGGGGAGCAATTGATCGTGCACAAGTTCCGAGCGGGTTCCAAGGGCCTCGCATCGCCCTTGGACTTGGAGTCGGCTGACTCGCCAATAATCGAGCAGCCCGAGACCATTTGGGCAAGGCTGAAGTCGTTCTTCAATACGCCAGAGCGGCCTTCTGTTCCCGCGGTTTGCATACCGCCGGGCGTTCGTTTGGTCCTACAGGACATTCCCGCATCCTTGCAGCGGGATCTGGGAGTCGGTCCGATCGAACTGGTGACGTTCACGCAGATCAAGGCGGCCAATAGCAACTTTGGCCAGTTCGAGGAGGCGGGTATCTACCGCGACGCAGTGCGATTCAAACACGGGCGGGAGGTTAGGTTGCAGGATCTATGTGAAGGCCAGCGCATGTGGGTGATGAGCCTCGCTGGGGCCGAAGCGTTTGAGCCGGTTCGAGAAGCGGTTTCGCGGGCGTGAAAGCAGAAACGGCTGAGCCGTGGTTTGACGTGAGCAGCCCAATCGAATTCGCTACGGGAACGTGCCAAAGCTAACGAGATCGTCTGAATCGAATGCTCGGTCCGAAGGAGCAGCTATGAAAACCGAAAGTGGCACGGTCATCGTGACTGGTCTAACGGAACGATTGGCGACGCCGTCATGAGGCGATTCGCCGGGCACTTCGAGAGCATCGTTGGCTTCCACCGCAAGTCGCCCGAACCGCCGCCCCCCGACTGTCTCTACATGCCCGTCGAAATCACGTCGGACGAGAGCGTACAAGAAGGACTCCGCATGATTCGTGAGCACCACGGGGATCACATTGCCTCGGTAATTCATCTCTCTGCCTACTACGACTTCGTCGGCGAGCCGAGTACAAAGTACAACGAGATCACCGTGCATGGCACGGAACGCCTTCTGCACGGGCTGCGTAAACTCGGCTTCCACGTAGCATTGGAACCCCGAAGTTATTTCTCGCCGTGGGGCTGGGTCGGCTGCCCGTCCTGGCGCAAAATGACGGAAACCAGAGGCAGGATTCTGGGAAAGCCCGGACCATGTCGACGCACGGCATGATGGGTTATATGCAGTGCATGATGCCTATCATGCACTGCAACCAAAACGAGGCGGCCAAGATCGAAACCAGCGGACGCTTTTATGGGCGCGAGCGTCAATCGGGAACAGACCCGGGGACAGCAGATCCATACGGTTCTGTTGTCGAAGACGCTACATTCAGTTGGACATTAGTACACAGAAGACGAACATGAACAAGCAGAATATTACGAGCGGGACAACACTCCAAGTAGGTGTCAAGAGAGACCCTACCTGCATGATGAAGCGCTGGGGATTGGTTCTCGCCGGGGGCGACGGCGTCCGTCTACGGCGACTGACCCGGCTCATATCTGGTGACGACCGCCCGAAGCAGTTCTGCCCCTTGGTTGGAAAAGTTACGCTTCTCAGTCACGCCCGCCAGCGTGCTGAGCGGAGCATTCCCGGTCATCAAGTGCTATATTCGCTTACCCACGAGCATGAGCAGTTCTATCTTGCAGATCTGGCGGACTGCCCCTCTCAGCGGGTGGTACAGCCGAGCAATAAAGGCACGGCCCCGGGAATTGTTTCCGGGCTCCTTCATGTTGCTCGCGCGGATGAGCAGGCAATCGTGGCGATTCTTCCCTCGGATCATTACTTTTCCAATGAGGATCTGTTCTCCGAAAACTTGGAATACGCATTCGAAATTGCGGCGCAAGAGCGGAGCTACATCATCGTACTTGGGGCGCAGCCCAATGACCCGGAAACCGAATATGGTTGGATCGAGCCAGGCGAAACGGTCCGCAGCCGGGACAGTGGGCTATTCCGCGTCAATAAGTTCTACGAGAAGCCGTCTCTCGAAATTGCCCGATCGCTCCTGGGCAGGAATTCACTGTGGAATACGTTTGTGATGGTGGGAAGCGCTCAGGCCTTCCTCGACGTCGTGCGCTCTACCTTACCCGAGTTGCTTCATGCATTCCGGTCCGTATCGCTATTTGCAAGCGACCGCGACGAGGAACGGATTCCAGACTTCCTGTACGAGCGGATCCCATCCACGGACTTTTCACGGCAAGTCCTGTCGGCGGCTCTCGAACGGCTACTGGTCTTCCAACTCGGACCGGTCGGCTGGAGTGACCTGGGAGACCCAAGTCGTGCACTTGTTGCCCTGTCGAGGAGCGGGACGGAACCCGACTGGGCCAGCGAATGGCGGAAACGCAGCCCCCGCTCGTCGGAAGTGACGTCGTCGGCCGTGGCTTAGTCTATATGCAGCCGATGAGTTGTAGCCGTGGTTCGCGTGCCTGTTGCTTTCGCGGCCTTGCGGGCCGTCAACATAAACCGGCGCGCTGACCGCCCCCATGCTAGCCGTCCCGTTCGTGCACCATGTGGGTACTACAGACGAAACGCATCATGATTCCGTGTAGAGCAACTAACCTGACTTTCGCAGTTGAGGTCGAAACCAGCACCTAAGTGTCTTCGTTTCAACGCCGCCAAGCGCCAAGTCTGCACTACATTTTCAAGAGAGATCTGGGGATCTCGGTGGCCTTGGCCTTAATTCGTGGCTTTGCCTGCGGTGGCAGCGAGAGTTTCAACGTGTGGAGCAATACCACCTGATCCGGCTCCGGCTCGGTGTAGCGTGGCAGCACCAGATGCCGTCCGTCGGTAGTCGGAAACCACACGTCGATCATTTGGATCTTCGCCAATTTCTCCAAGACCGCTTTCGGCGTCAGCCCCGGCGCGTGCGCCGCCAACCTATTCTTCAGCGTCACCAGCAAACAATAGCCCAGAAACGCCACAAAAATATGGGCTTCCACCCGGCTCTGAAGTTGATGAAATATCGGTCGAATCCCCAGTTCGCCCTTCATACTTTTGAACGCCGCCTCTATCTGCGTCAACTGGATGTAGCGTTCCCACAGCACCGTCGGATCTTCTCCCACCAAGTTCGAACGCAATAGATAATGCCCATCCACCAATTCCGCCTCCCGCAGCTTTTGCTTACGCACCCGGAACGTAAAAGTCTCCCGCGTCACCTCTTGTTTGGCCGATGGCAACTGCAT
>JBKJLJ010000085.1:0-2512 GCA_046597015.1 Bryobacteraceae bacterium | reverse complement strand
GAGGGCGAGTCAAAGAAGCGCTTTGGCCGACGGGCCCGCAAGGCAGGAAAACCGAAACATTTATGCTCGAAATTGTTTTGAACGGCGAGCCGCGAGCGGTCCCCGAGGGATCGACCGTGCTGGATTTGTTGGCCAGTCTGGGGATCGAGCCAACGCGCGTCGCTGTGGAACTCGACCGCGTCATCTTAAAACCGGCACGCTGGCTGGAGACCACCCTAAACGCTGGGGCCAAGGTGGAGATCGTCCATTTTGTGGGCGGAGGCTAGGATTAATTGCGTTTGACGAGCTGAGCCATGGCATCGGCCACTACTTCGCCGCAGCGATAGTCCGGATGGTCAGTCGGTTCAAACGCCTTAACGGCGTCGACCTCGTCCACCCGGCGCAGCAGCGAGCGAATCTTACGCTCGGAAACGCCGACGGATTCCTTCCAGCGGATCTCGCCGCCGTCGCTCAGACCCTCCTGGATCGCAATGATTTCGCGAATTCCGCGAAAAACGATCGTCACTTTCTGGCCATCCGGGTTCCGATATTCGTCCGCCGCCTCGGCGCCGAATTCGGTGGCTCGGGTGTAGGCATTTTCCCCGTCTTTAGCTTGCAGCAGACGGGTGTTGACGTGGACGACATTGCGAGGGTCGCCCTCCACGCGGATCTCGAGAACCTCTTCGGCCAGATACCAGCCGTGGTCTTTTTTTAGACGCATGGCTCTATTGTCTGATATAAATGCTGCCATGTTGCTACTTGCTGCCGCCACGATTTTGCTCAGACTGACCGACGGAACGACGGTCGAAGGCCCCGCCACGTTTTCACTGGGAGGCAATGGAGCCGCGAAGATTTTGTCGTTCCATAGCGCGGCCCCGGCGTCGGCGACCGAGGCGACCCAGATCAAAGACGACCTGGCGATCGTGCAGGCGGACAAAGATCGCGCCGGTCGCGACGCGGCCGTCGAGCAGTTGGTCGCCATCGGGGTGCCGGTGTTGACGCCCTTGCTCGACATCTACAAGGACACCGACCAGCATGAACCGCGGCCGCTCTACCGACTGTTTGAACGCATCATGCCCAGCGGTGCCGATGGCTTCGATCGCTCGCTCGGCCTTTTGCGTTTGCAGAACGGCCAAATGCTGCGCATCGCGACGCCCAGCGGTTCGGTGAAAGTGGGTGCGCGGGAGATCCCCTGGGCGAACGTCCGCGCCTTGGCCGTGCAACAGAAACGAATCGTGAAACGGGTCGTGGCCCATTCGCTTCGTCATTCGACGCAGATCGAATATCTGGATTCGGGGATCGAACTCCGCGCCGATTCGCGGCTCAGCGCCACCGCGAGCGGCTTCACCCGGCTGTCCTGGAAGGACGACGGCTGGGCCACCGATCCGAACGGACTGACCAAGCCCGGCAGCCCGGCGTACAAGACGAATCTGGTGGACGGGCATCCGTTTGGTGCGCTCCTCGGCCGGATGGGCGCCAAGGGTGTGACCTTCGCCATCGGCAAGTCGTATGTCGACAAAGCCCCGGGAGCGGGTCGCCTCGGATTGGCGATCAACGACAACAAACATTGGCAGAATAACCTGGGAACCTATGCCGTTCAGTTGACGGCGACAGCGGCTTACGACTGGGGCGAAGCGCAATAAATGCGGGTTTGTTGAAACTTTTCCAGCAAGAAGGGTCTCTGTGTATCTAAAATGGCGAGAGTGTATCTGCGGTTTCGAGTTTCGGCAACAGTAACGGTAATAGGACTGACCCTATGGATGGCGGCTTGTGGGCAAAAAGCCCCGGCGGTAGGCAAGAAAGAGGAGAAGCCAGCGGCCTTCGCCGTTCCGGCCAACCCCTACGCCGACGATGCGGCGCGGTTTCTGGCCGGCATGCCAGGACGGGACGAAAGCCCGTTGAAAAAGCGCGAAGACGAAAAGCAGTGGCAGGCCCACGCCGCCGGTTTTGACGCCGCGTTTTCACGGTGGGCCACGGTACGTCAGCCGCCGATCTCGGCGTTTCAAGCGAGCGAATTGTCCGGAGCGGACATCGAATCGGCGACCGCGTTTTACCCTTTCGGCGGGCCGGACGTCGTTCACCTCTTGACCTTTTACCCGAAGAATCCGGTGTATATCATGGTGGGGCTAGAGCCGCCCGGGACCCTGCCGACCCAAAAACGGCTGAATTCTGCGGCGCTCGAAGCCCAGTTGCCGGAGGTACGGCGGACCCTGTTCGATGTCCTGGGGAAAAGTTTCTTCATCACGAAGGAGATGGACAAGCAGCTTCGGGGGCAGGTAACGGATGGGCTATTGCCGATCATGCTCGTGCAACTTGTCCGCTCTGGCGCGAAGATTGTTGGGACGGCGCCGATCATGCTGGATCCGAAGGGGACGGTGGTCGCCCGGGACGAGTCGCTGAAGAATCAGGTGAACCGGGGCGTAGCGATCGACTATCTGATGAAGTCAGAAACGACCCCGCACCGGATCTATTATATCTCCGTCAATCTGGGCGATTCCCGCTTCGCCACCAACGAGAGCTTCAAGGCATTTCT
>JBKJLJ010000063.1:0-11568 GCA_046597015.1 Bryobacteraceae bacterium | reverse complement strand
GGCGGCTGGGGCGAAAGTCCGGGAAGCTACCGCGGCAACGGATTCGTGGTGGCTCCGTCGACCCCCTCGCAGACGGCGTGGGCCGTGCTGGGCCTGATCGCCAGCGGCGATACGTATTCGTCTAGTGTGCAGCGGGGCGTGGAATTCCTGATTGAGAAACAGAACGCGGACGGGTCTTGGGATGAAGACGCGGCGACGGGGACAGGGTTCCCGAACGTGTTCTATTTGCGGTACCACCTTTACCGGAACTCGTTCCCGCTTTTAGCGCTTTCGACGTTCCTGAAAGCAGAGCGTTGAAGCCGGCTTTAGTCACAGGGGCCTCGGGTTTTGTGGGGTGGCACGTGGCCAATCTTCTCGCGGAGGCGGGGGTGCCGGTGCGCGCCTTGACGCGGGGCCGGAACCCTGTCCGCGAGTTGCCGGAACGGTTTTCGAATTTTGAGGTCGTGACCGGGGACTTGCAGGACCCGGCGTCGCTGGAACGGGCCGTGGCGGGTTGTGGAATGGTGTATCACGTGGCGGCGGACTACCGGCTGTGGACAAGGGAGCCGGAAGAGTTGTACAAGTCGAACGTCGAGGGGACGCGGAATCTGCTGCGTTCGGCGCGGCGGGCCGGCGTCGAGCGGGTTGTCTATACGAGCACGGTGGGGTGCGTGCAGTTCGTCAAAGACGGGCTGGGGGATGAGTCGCTGCCGGTGCGGGTGGAGGAGATGACCGGGCACTATAAGCGATCGAAGTTCCTGGCCGAGCGCGTGGCACTGGAGTTTGCGGCCGAGGGTTTCCCCGTGGTAATCGTGAACCCGACGGCACCGGTGGGGGACCATGATTTTAAGCCGACGCCGACGGGGCAGACCATCGTCGACTTTCTGAGTGGGCGGATGCCCGCGTATCTCGACACGGGTTTAAATGTGGTCGACGTACGGGATGTAGCGCGGGGGCATTTGTTGGCCGGGGAGAAGGGGCGCGTGGGAGAAAGGTATATTTTAGGGAGCGAGAATTTGACGTTGCAAGAGATCTTTGCGGCGTTGGGCGAGGCTCCCAAGTATCGAGTTCCTTACGGGGTGGCTTATGTGGCGGCGCTGGTGAGTACGGGTTGGGCTCATATGACGGGGGTGGCCCCGCGAGCACCGTTAGAAGGCGTGAAGATGGCGCGGAAGAAGATGTGGGTGACGCACGCGAAGGCGACGCGGGAGTTGGGCTATGCGCCGGCGCCGGCGCGGGTGGGACTGGAACGGGCGGCGGCTTGGTTTCGCGCGAACGGGTACTGCGGATGATCGTAGCGGTGGCGGCGGACGCGATGGAGTTTGGCGGCTGGTTGCGCCACTGCACGGGAATACGGAAGCTGGATTGGCCGGTGGATTTTGCTCGGCAGGCGGAATGGAATGGGCAGGCGCTAACGATGGTGGCCAACGGAGCGGGGCCGCGCCTGGCCGCCGCGGGGTTGGCCGTGGCGCGCGAGCGGGAGTCGGTGACGGCGGTGATAAGCATCGGTTGGTGCGGAGCGCTGGATCCGTCGCTGCGGTTGAGCGAGGTTTTTGTGGCTTTGGGGGTGAGGACCGAGCAGGGCGATAGGGCGACGTTAGCCCCGCGCAAGATGCCGGAAGGGGCGCGGCGGGGGGTGTTATGGTCCGGCGATCGGTTCGTGCGGACGGCGGCAGAGAAGGCGGAGCTGCGGGAGCGCGGGGCGGACGCGGTGGAGATGGAAGCGGCGGGCTTGCGGTTTGCGGGTTCGTTTTATGCGGTGCGCGTAGTGAGCGACCTGGCGCAGGAAGATTTTGCGCTGGACTTCAACCAGTATCGGGACGGGGAAGGGCGGTTTCAGAAGGCTCGGATTGCGATGGCGGGTTTGCGACATCCCGGAGACTTAATTCGAATGGCGAAGCGGGGCCGCGACGCGGCGAACGCATTAGGAGATTTTCTTGCCCAGTGTGAACTCTAGTGGAATGAAGGCGGCGGTCTACCGCGGAAAGAGTCAGGTAGTGGTGGAGGAGATTGCGCGACCGGAGATTGGTCCGGGTGAGATTCTCGTTCGCGTGGAGAGTTGCGGCATTTGCCATACCGATTTGAAAAAGATTGAGTATGACCTCTTGACGCCCCCGCGGATTTACGGGCATGAAACGGCCGGGGTGGTGGCGGCGATTGGCGACGGGGTGACCAAGTTTGCCGTCGGGGACCGGGTGGTCGCGTTCCATCACATCCCCTGCGGCACCTGTTTCTATTGTGCCCGGCGGCTATATGCGCAGTGCCCGGGATACAAGCGGGTGGGGATCACGGCAGGATTTGAGGCCGCTGGAGGCGGGTTCGCGCAGTACGTGCGGGTGATGGATTGGATTGTGGAACGGGGTGTCGAGAAGATTCCGGATGGCGTTAGCTTTGACGCGGCAAGTTTTGTAGAGCCGGTGAACACCTGCGTGAAGGGCGTGGCGCTGGCGGCCCCGCGGCCGGACGAGTTGGCGATTGTGATGGGCCAGGGGCCAATCGGGCTGATCTTCACCATGATTCTGAAAGCGAAGGGGATCCGAACTTTGGTAACGGACATGATGCCGGGACGAAGGGCGATGGGCGAGCGGTTTGGGGCGGAAAAGGCGCTGGACCCGCGGGCGGACGACGTGGCGGCGGAGGCCGCGGCGAGGACGGAAGGACGCGGCGCGGACGTGGTTTTTGTCGCCGTTTCCGCACCCGGAGTGGTCGCTGAAGCGGTTCGGGCGACGCGTCCGGGGGCGAAAATCATTTTGTTTGCGCAGACCTCGGACAAAGAGCGCATCGAACTATCGGGCAAAGACATCTGCATGGGAGAGAGAGTGTTGCTCGGCTCATACAGTGCAGATGTGGATTTACAACGGGAATCGGCCGATTTAGTGTTTAGCGGGGCGATTCCAGTGGAAGAATTAGTGACGCATAGGATTCCACTTGAGGAAATCATGGCTGGATTCGACCTGGCCTTGCATCCTACGACAGAATCCTTGAAAATTGTTGTGAGGCCCCAAGGTTACCGCTCGTGAAAAAACAGATGCTGGCCGCCGTCCTGTACGGCAAAGAGGACGTCAAGATCGAGCAGGTCGCCATCCCGGCGCTCGGCCCTGGCGACGTGCTGGTTCGGGTGAAGGTGGCGTTGACTTGTGGGACCGACGTTAAAGTGTTTCGGCGGGGCTACCACGCCCGGATGATTATGCCCCCGGCGCTGTTTGGGCACGAGTTGGCGGGGGACGTGGTGGCGACCGGTAGTGCGGTGACGAAGTTCCAGGTAGGGCAGCGGGTGGTAGCGGCGAATTCGGCGCCTTGCGGGGACTGTTTCTATTGCAATCGGGACCTGGAGAACTTGTGCGAGGATTTGCTGTTTAACAACGGCGCTTACGCAGAGTACATTCGGATTCCAAGTCGCATCGTGGAAAAAAATCTCTACGCCGTGCCGGAGCAGGTTGATTACATCGACGCCGCGTTGGCCGAGCCCCTGGCTTGTGTGTTGCGCGGGATCGAAGAAAGTAACGTCCGGAAGGGCGACACGGTGGTGGTCATTGGGCTGGGTCCGATCGGCCTGATGTTTGTCCGGATGTTGAAGGTGATGGGTGCGCGGGTGATTGCGATTGCGCGGCGCCAAGTGCAGCTTGATGACGCCAAGCGGA
This sequence comes from Bryobacteraceae bacterium, assembly GCA_046597015.1. Classification (GTDB taxonomy): domain Bacteria; phylum Acidobacteriota; class Terriglobia; order Bryobacterales; family Bryobacteraceae. Next base: position 7,948 of record JBKJLJ010000063.1, on the reverse strand, counting down.
TGGGCGCGGTCGAGTTAATTTCGACCGTCGAGAACGATGACGTGCCGGGAACGGTACGGGCGTTGACCGATGGGCGCGGAGCGGACGTCGTCATTGAAGCCGTGGGCAAGCCGGAAGTTTGGAACCTAGCCATACAGCTTTTGCGGAAGGGCGGTACGGTGAACTTTTTCGGGGGATGCCCGAATGAGACGCAGGTGCAGATGGATACCAACCTGCTTCATTATTCCGAGTTGACCTGCAAGGCGAGTTTTCACCATACGCCGAAGTTGATCCAAAAGGCACTCGGTGCCGTGACGCGGGGCGATATACGGGCCCGGGATTTTGTGGTGGGCGAAGAGCCATTACACAAAATCAAAGAAGTACTGCGGTTTTTGATGAATTCGAGCGGTCGCATGAAAACCGCTATTATTCCCTAAGTGCACTTGCAGCCGAAAGATTTTGTCCGCGACGCGGCCGCGATGGGACGGGAGTGGTGCCTCGATGAATCGCTCGTGTACACCCGTTGGCTGGCAACTTCGCACTACGAGAATTTCCACGTGGTCAGTGTCCTGTTGCCGAGGAAGCTACATCAGGATTTCTACAACGTCTATTCGTTTTGCCGCTGGGCCGATGATTTGGGCGACGAGATTGGCGACGTGGCCGAGAGCTTGCGGCTGTTGAGCTGGTGGCGGGAGGAGTTGGATCGGATGTACGCGGGGGCGTCGTCGCATCCCGTCTTTGTCGCGCTAGGGCCGACGGTGCGGCAGTACGGGTTGGAGCGGCAGACATTTGCGGATCTGATTCTGGCCTTTGAACGGGACCAGACGCAGACGCGTTATGCCAACTGGGACGAGGTGATGGATTACTGCGTCTACTCGGCGAACCCGGTGGGGCGGCTGGTTCTCGGGTTGTGCGGGTATCGGGATGAGATGCGGTACGCGTTCAGCGACAAGACCTGCACGGCGTTACAACTGGCGAACTTTTGGCAGGACGTGACGGTCGATACGGGAAAGGATCGGGTGTATTTGCCGCAGGACTTGATGGCCAAGCACGGGGTGACGGATGAAGACCTGTTCGCGCGGCGCTTCACGCCGGGCTTTGCTCGGGTGATGGAGGAAGCCTGCGCGGTAGCGCGAGAGCTGTTCGTCGCCGGGCTGCCGCTGCCGGGGATGGTCGACCGGCGCCTGGCGCTGGATCTGCGGCTGTTCAGCGAAGGGGGCTTGGCGGTGCTGGATAAGATTGAACGGCAGGGCTGGGACGTCCTGCGGGAGCGGCCGAAGATCGGGAAGCTACACCGGGTGGGGTTGCTGGTGAAGGCTTTATGGGCGTCCGTATGAATAAAGCCGTGGAGCAGTCCTACGCCTACTGCCGGCAAGTGGCGCGGAGCCGCGCTAAGAATTTCTATTATTCGTTCGTTTTGTTGCGAAAAGAACAGCGGGATGCGATGTGCGCGGTGTATGCGTTCATGCGGTATTGCGATGACCTGAGCGACGACTTGGACGGGACGACGCCCGAGACGATGAGCCAGTGGCGGGCCGATTTGGAACGGTCCCTGCGAGGCGAGTATGGCGGGCACGCAGTATGGCCGGCGTTTCACCATACGGTGCAACGGTTCAAGATTCCACACCAGTATTTTTTCGACATGATTACCGGGGTTTCAAGTGATTTGTCGCCGAAGCCGGTGGAGACGTTCGCGGACCTGTATCAGTATTGCTATCGGGTGGCGTCGGTAGTGGGGTTGACGATCATCCACATCTTCGGATTTGAAGATCCGAAGGCGCTGGAGTTGGCCGAAAAGTGCGGCATTGCGTTTCAATTGACGAACATTCTGCGGGATGTGCAGGAGGATGCGGATTTGGGGCGGATGTATGTGCCGGCCGAGGACTTGCGACGGTTCGGGGTGGACGCGCGGGGGATCGCCTACACCCCGGGATTTATCGAGTTGATGAGGTTCGAAGCGGGGCGCGCGCGCGGATATTACAACGAGGCGATGCCGCTGATCGGGATGGTGGAGCGGGGGAGCCGGGCGTCGTTGTGGGCTTTGATTGAGATCTATTCGCGGCTGTTGCAGCGGATCGAGGAGAAGCAGTATCGAGTGCTGGATGGGCGGATCCGCCTATCGACTTTCGAAAAAGTCTGGCTGGTCGTGGAGGCGGGGACGAAGAAGTTAGCGGGCGCGCTGTAAGCCGCTGTACAGGGCGGAGAGCAGGAGAAGGTCGAGCAGAAGGTTGAACACGGTGAGGTGACGGGTGACATCAAGACTGTCACCGAAGGCACCGATCACGAAGGCGAGAAACGTGGTGGAGACGAGAGCGATGGAGGCCGGATGGCGGAGCGCGATAGCTCCGAGCAGTACAGCGTAGGCGAGAAGGAAGAACGGATGGCCGAGGAAAAGCCATGACTTGGCGGAGCTAGCCAGGGAGAAGGCGTTTGATTGGGCCAACGGTGGGTAGCCGGCGGATCGGTCATAGTTGCCGAAGTTAAGGGGGCGGACGAAGGCAGCTTCGGTCAACCGTTGGAGCAGGATTTTGAAGGTGATGGTGGGGTGAGTCGCGAGGAAGGAGGCGATCTTAGCTTGGCTGGAGCGGCGAAGGAGTTCGCGGTAAAACTCCGGTTCCCCGACGCGGGAGCCGCGATCGTAAGCGTGAGTGCCGATCCACTTGGTGTAGGATTCGTCGAAACCAAGCTCGGCCAGGTGTTGCGGTTTGTTGTCGGAAAGCGGAAGGATGGCGTGGAAGGTCACGTTGAAGATGGTTATGGGGGTGTACTCTTCCTGGATCTGGCGGCAGCCGTAAACGAAGCCAGCCAGGAGGAGAACGGCCGGGAGGAGCCGGGCGGGACGGGGCTTTGAGGCTACCAACGCAACAAGCGGAAGGGCGGGTAAAAGGTGCTGCGCTTTCGAAAGCATGGCCAAGAGGACGGCGGCGGTGAAGAGGATTAGCCAGCCGAGCTTCTGGCTTCGTTCGTAGCGGAGCCAGGCGGCGGCCGCGACCAGAAATCCGGTTAGCGCGGTAGCGTCCATGAAAAAACTATTGAAGAGAGCGATGTACACGATATCGCAGAGAAGGAGCAGGAGGGTGGCGGAGAAGATTACCCGGCGGAGCGCGGTGAGTTGGGTGAGACAGGGTTGAAGGATGCCGAGGGCGAGAAGGAAGAGGGCGCAATAGACGGCACCGAGGAAGCGGCAATCGAAGTCTTTCTGTCCCGACAGCCGATGGAGAAAAAGGGCGGCTTGGACGGGGAGATGGGTCGAGGTAAAAAAGCCGCTGTCCCACTGCTTTTCGGGGAGAAATCGATGGACTTGGGGGGCGAAGTAGAACTCCTCTTCGTTGGGAGAAAAGAGCGAGTAGTGGAGAGAAACTTTGCCGTAGTCGCCGTTATTGGCGAGCCCGACGACAGGGGGTACAAAGAGGACGCCGGCGAGAATGCCAGCAGCGACGAGAACGGTGAAGGTGCCGAGCCGATCCATGCAGTTACTTCGGGTCGAGGAGCCTATGCTTCAGCTTTCGAGCGGTGGCGATATCGGGGGCGATAGCAAGAACGGTGTCGTCGCCGGCAATGGTGCCGATCAGTTCGGGCCAAGCTGCGCCATCAAGGGCGGCGGCCAGAGTACTGGCGTGGCCAGGAGATGTTTTCAGGACGAGCAAGTGTTGGGCTACGCGGATATCGAGGAGGTATTCGGCGAGGATGGTGGGTAGGTTGGGGCCCGCGGGCGAGGAAGGCGCGAGGTGTTGATAGCCGAGTTGGGTTTTGGCAAGGCCGAGTTCACGGATGTCGCGGGAGAGGGTCACTTGGGTCGCGGCCACCCCGAGCTCGGCCAGTTTCTGCGAGATCTCTTCCTGGGTGTGGATCTGATGCCGGGAGATGAGCTTTAGAATCTGGCCTTGCCGGTACGCCTTGTTCATGGACGGAACTCGTTGAGGCGAGTGGCCGCCTCGGCAAGGGCGGTGGCGACGGCAGCGGGTGCGGTTCCGCCAGGGACCTGGCGGTTCTCCATGCCGCGGGCGGGATGAAGGAATTCCGCCATTTCGGGGGTGAATTCGGGGGAGAAGGCGGCGAGTTCAGCGGGCGTCCAATCGAGAGGTTTCTTGCCTTGCTTGAGGGATTCCAGGACGAGGCGGCCGGCGAGTTTATGGGCCTGATGGAAGGGGGTACCGAAGCGGGCGAGGGCTTCGGCAATGTCGGTGGCGACGGTCCAGCTTTCAGCGGCGGCAAGCGCGGGGACGTCGGGCTTGAGAGTGACGGTGGAGGTGATTTCAGCGATCATGGCGAGGCAACCGGCGAGTTGGTCGGCCGCCAGGAAGAGCGGTTCTTTGTCTTCCTGCATGTCGCGGTTGTAGGTCATGGGGGTGCCTTTGACCGTAACGTAGAGCGACGTCAAGCTGCCGAAGACGCGGCCGGATTTGCCGCGGATGAGTTCCAGCGAATCTGGGTTCTTCTTTTGCGGCATGAGGCTGGAGCCGCTGGTGACCCCGTCACCGAGGTCCATCCAGCCGAACTCCTCACTCGAATACAGGATCCAATCCTCGGCGAGCCGGGAGAGATGAAGCATGGAGGTCGACGCGGCGTACAGGAAGTCGAGCGCCCAATCGCGGTCACCCGACACGTCCATGGAGTTACGTGTGATGCCCGCGAAGCCGAGGTCGGCGGCGATGGCGTGGCGGTCGAATGGGAAGCCGGAGCCGGCTAGAGCGCCGCTGCCGAGGGGGCAGAGGTTAACGCGGGCACGGGCTTGCTGAAGGCGTTCGAGATCGCGGAGGAACATCTCGAAGTAGGCGAGGCAGTAATGAGCCCAGAGGACGGGTTGGGCCCGGCGAAGGTGGGTGTAACCGGGGATGATCGCGTTCGGGAAGCGTTGGGCAAGGGCTAGGAGTTCGTCGAGAAAGGCGAGGAGCAGGGCGGTGGTTTGGTCGATCTGTTCGCGGAGCCAGAGGCGGGTATCGAGCGAGACCTGCTCATTGCGGCTGCGCCCCGTGTGGATCTTGTCGGCAAGGGCACCGACCTTGCCTTTGAGCTTTCGAATGATGAGAGTGTGGACGTCCTCGTCGGTGGCCCCGGCGTAGAAGTCGGGGGACTGCGCTTCGGTACGCATGGAGTCGAAGGCTTCTACGAGTTCAGCTCGTTCCGCGGCGGTGAGAATGCCGACTCGTTCGAGGGCTCGGGCGAAGGCTTGCGAGCCGCGGATGTCGCAGTCGGCTAGGCGCTGGTCGAACGAGAGGGACTCCGAGAATTTCTCGAAGGTGGCGGAGGGGCCGGAAGCAAAGCGACCGCCCCAGAGTTGAACCTTGTCGGTATTGGACATTGAAATCTTATTTTACGAGGAGCAGGAGGAGGGCTTTTTGCGCGTGAAGGCGATTTTCGGCTTGGTCAAAGACGGCGGATTGAGCGGACTCCATGACTTCGTCGGTGACCTCCTGGCCGCGCTTAGCGGGGAGGCAGTGGAGGAAAATCGCCTCTGGGCGGGCGGCGGCCAGGAGGGAGGCGTTTACCTGGTAGGGAGCGAAAATCTGTTGACGGTCGAGGGCTTCGGCTTCCTGGCCCATACTGGCCCAGACGTCGGTGTAGACAATGTGTGCGCCGGCGACGGCTTGGCGAGGGTCAGACGTAAGTTCGAAGGAGACGCCGGCTTGGCGGGCGGCTTCGACGACGGCCGGGGCGGGGGCGTAGCCCTGAGGATAGGCGACCGCGATGTGAATGCCGAGGCGGCCGGCTGTAAGTAGAAGGGAGTGGGCGATGTTGTTCCCGTCACCCACGTAGGCCAGCTTCAGGCCCTGCCACCGGCCGAAGCGTTCGCGGATGGTTTGGACATCTGCGAGGATTTGGCAAGGGTGGTAGAGATCGCTCAGGGCGTTGATGACCGGAACGCTGGACCAGCGGGCGAGTTCTTCGATCGTGTTTTGGGAGAAGACCCGGGCCACAATGCAGTGGGTCCAACGGTCGAGGTTGCGGGCGATATCGGCGAGGGGTTCGCGGTCGCCGATGGGGCCGACCTGGGTAACGGCGCCGCCGCCGAGTTGTTGGATGGCGAGGTCAAAGGTGAGGCGGGTGCGGAGAGAGGGTTTCTCGAACAGGAGGCTCAGGTAGCGACCCGTGAGGGCTTGGGCGAAGTCGGTCGGGCGGCGTTTGACTTGTTCGGCGAGGGCCAGCAGGCGGGTAAGTTCTTCGAGGGTGAGATCCAGGTCAGAGCGGAGATCGGGGGCGAGGAGGGGCGGGCCAATGGCGAGGGAGGCGGCGGCGAGGGGCATGACTGGGACGAAGGCTCCTGGGGAATCAAAACGGCGAAGGCACTGAATTTTTATTCAGTGCCTTGGATAATTATACAGGAGGGTTCGGGAAAGCGAAAGCCCGGATGCTGGTTGGCTTCCGGGCGGTCGGGGGAAGGAGTTGGGTGGGGGTTAGAAGGGTTTGAAGTCGTTGTCGTCGAGCGGGAGGATGGAGTCCGGGTCGTTGTGCCCGCCGCCGGCGGAGTAGAGGGCGGCTGGTTTGGCGAACTGGTCGGTGTAGCCAGAGTTCGAAGACGGTGATTTGTGTTCGGTCGCCTGAAGGAGGGCGTTGAGGCTTGGGGTGTGCGTCGGGGTAGACGGAGCCGCCGAGGGCCGGAATGTTTGGATCTCCGAGGCCGAGACCGAGTCGGTGACGCCGACGATTTTTTGAAGGCCGACGACGATTTCGTCGACGCGGTGGGCTTGGCTGGCGAGACCTTGTCCGGCGGCGGCACCTTCTTCGGCGGTGGCGGCGAGCTGTTGGGTTAGCTGCTCCATTTGGAGGACAGTGCGGGAGATCTGAGCAATGCCGCGGGACTGTTCCTGGCTGCCGGCGTAGACCTCTTCGACGAGGGCCTTGGCCTGGAGGGAGCTGTTGGTGAGAACCGTGATGGCACGGGCGACTTCGTCGAGTTTGTCTTTGCCTTCCGAGGCGCGGATGATCGACTCTTCGATCAGTTGGGTGGTGTCGCGGGCAGCTTGGGCGGAGCGTTGAGCGAGGTTGCGAACCTCGTCGGCGACGACAGCGAAGCCCATGCCGGCTTCCCCCGCGCGGGCGGCCTCAACGGCGGCGTTGAGCGCCAGGATGTTGGTTTGGAAGGCGATGTCATCGATGACTTTGATGATTTTGGAGATCTTGTTCGAGGAGGTGGTGATTTCGTTCATCGAGATGACCATTTGGGAGAGCGCGAGGTTGGCTTCTTTGATGGTATTAGCGGCTTCATTGGTTTTGCGGGTGGCCGACTCGGCGTTTTCGGCGTTGCGCTTGGTCATCGAGTGGATCTCTTCGGTGGAGGCCGAGGTTTCTTCCAGGGACGCGGCCTGTTCGCTGGCGGCGTGCGAGACCGATTGGCTGGAGGCGGAGACGCGGCCGGCGGTGTTGGCGAGGCGGCGGGCGTTTTCGTTCAGCTCGGCAACCGTCTGGCGGAGGACGACTTGAATTTTATGGACGCTGAAGACGGCGGCCAGGCCGACAACGACGCTGAGGAGCCCGAGAGTAAGCATGCTCAGGAAGCTGACCGAGCGAGCGGTTTCGGCTTCGTGTCCCACGATACTGAGTTGGCGGGCCTGATCGTCGACCAGATGCCGTCCCCGGTCGCCGAGTTGGGCCAGGCGGGGAAGAAGTTGGGTATTCAACGTGGCGATCGCGACGTCCGTCTTCTGATCGTTCAGAGCACGGACGACCTGTTGCTGAAGTTCGATGGCGCCATCGAATTCGCTCGCCATTTGTTGCAAATCGGCCGAGACGTTGGCTCCCCCGAGGGCGCGAAGCTCTTCGAGGGCTTTGCGAGCCTCCTGTTCTTTAGTGCCCAGCTTTTGGCGGAGCTCTTCGACGGTGCTCGTCTGCTGGAGCATCATCGCCATAGCGACACCGCGTTCCAGGGCGTCGATTTCGCTGACCCGGGTACTCACCTGGCCAGCGAGCATCTGTTGTCGGGCCAATTGATTGATGGCGCGATCGAGCTGGTTGCCCAGGTGACTGGTTA
>JBKJLJ010000044.1:0-8262 GCA_046597015.1 Bryobacteraceae bacterium | reverse complement strand
GACGCTGGGCGGGAGGGAGGGAACGTTGAGGGACCAGAGGCCTTTGGGGTCCTTGACCATGGGCAGTTTGGAACCGACGGGCATCCAGTCGCCATAGAAGGTGACTTCCTTGGCTTGGGGCGCGTTGAGGCGGAAGGTGACGCGGCGGTCGGGGTGGATCTCCTGGGCGAAGGCGGAGAGGGCGAGGAGAAAAAATGTAATTTTGAGCAAGGCAAATTATATCGAGTTCGGGGGGGAGATAATGGTCGGCATGCGTGGACTCGTTATTTTTGCGGTGGCAATAGGAACCCTGGGGGCACAGGAGCATGTGCCGGAGAATGAGAAGAACCCGTTGGCGGGGAAGCCAGAGGCGATTGCGACGGGGAAGCGGCTGTATGAGCAGACCTGCCAGGCTTGCCACGGCGGAAACGCGGCGGGGAGTGAACGGGGGCCGGCGCTGGCGACCGGGGTGTTCAAGCACGGGGCCAAAGACGGGGAGATTTTCCTGAACATTCGGAACGGGGTGAAGGGGACGCAGATGCCGCCTTATGGCGGGTTGAAGATTGAGCAGATTTGGAGTCTCGTGAGTTACGTGCGGAGTTTGGGGGAGAGCGGGGCGAAGGGGAACGAGACGGTGGTGGGCGATGCGACGGCGGGGGAGAAGATTTTCTTTGGCAAGGGGGGATGCTCGGGTTGCCATGCGGTGAATGCGCGGGGCGGGGTGGTGGGTCCGGACTTGTCGGCGGCAGGGGCGATGCGGGCGGAGACGCTGCGGCAGAAGTTAGTGGACCCGGGGTCAGTGGCGAAGGGCCGGGGGAAGCGGATGATGGGGCCGAGTGTGACGACGGTAAAGCTGGCGGATGGGCGGACGGTGCGGGGGGTGGCGCGGAACCAGGATACGTTTACGCTGCACTTGATGGACGCGACGGGCAAGTTCCATATGTTGGATAAGCGGAAGGTGGAGGTGACGGTGACGCCGGGTTCGCTGATGCCTATGGCGAAGTTGAGTGCGGGGGAGATGGACGATGTGGTGGCGTATTTGAAGGGGCGGGGCGGACGGGATTTGAAGGAGACGGTGAAGGCGGAGATAGCCGGGGGATTGACGGCGGAGCGGATTCGGAAGTCGGCGGGGGAGCCGCAGAATTGGCTGACGTACTGGGGCGACTATCAAGGGACGCACTATTCGGCGCTGAGCCAGATTTCGACGGCGAATGTGAAGAACTTGCAGACAAAATGGGCGGCGCAGTTGCCGGGCGACGCGGTGCTGCAATCGACGCCGATTGTGGTGGACGGGGTGATGTACACGTCGGCGATGCCGGGGCAGGTTTTTGCGTTTGACGCGCGGACGGGGTTGGAGATTTGGAAGTACGAGCGGAAGCAGAAGGTGGTGAATCCGTTTGAGAGCAACCGGTCGAACCGGGGGGTGGCGGTGTTGGGCAACCGGGTGTTTGTAGGGACGCTGGATGCGGCGCTGGTGGCGCTGGATGCGCGGACGGGGTTACCGCTGTGGGAGTCGCAACTGGCGAGCACGATGGAAGGGTACAGCGTGACGGCGGCGCCGCTGGTGGTGAAAGACAAGATCATCGTGGGAGTGGCGGGGGGGGAGCACGGAATTCGCGGCTTTCTGGACGCTTATGACCCGAAGACGGGGAAGCGGTTGTGGCGGTTTTATACGACGCCGGGGCCGGGGGAGGCTGGGCACGAGACGTGGAAGGGCGACAGTTGGAAGCGGGGCGGGGCGGGGACCTGGCTGACGGGGAGCTACGATCCGGAGTTGGATACGCTGTACTGGACGACGGGGAATCCGGGGCCGGATATGGACGGGGAGGTGCGGAAGGGGGACAACTTGTACTCGTGTTCCGTGGTGGCTTTGAATCCGGACAACGGGGCGCGGAAGTGGCACTACCAGTTCACGCCGAATGACACGCATGATTGGGATGCGAATCAGGATGTAATTCTCGTGAACCGGGGGGCGCAGAAGTTGCTGGTCCAAACGAACCGGAACGGGATTTATTATGTGCTGGACCGGACGAATGGGAAGTTTGTCATGGGCAAGCCTTATGTGCGGCAGACGTGGAACGACGGGTTCGAAGCCGATGGGCGCCCGAAGGTGCGGCCGGATTCGGATTCATCGCCGGAGGGCCGGGTGGTGGCTCCGAGCTTGGTGGGAGGGACGAATTGGCAGTCGCCTTCGTACGATGCGCGATCGGGATGGATGTACGTGGTGTACGCGGATGCGCCGCAGCGGTATTTGCGGGAGCCTTCGGTTTATGAGCCGGGCAAGGCTTACTGGGGCGGGCGGAGTATGCCGACGGGGGAGCCGGTGTTGACGGGGGTGAAGGCGATTGACACGGTAACAGGCGAGACGAAGTGGGACTACAAGTTGTCGAAGGGTTCGTTGGCGGCCGGGGTTTTGGCGACCGGGGGGGGATTGTTGATGGTTGCTTCGGCGGATGGGAACCTGATTGCGTTGGATGCGAAGACGGCGAAGGTGATGTGGACGATGCAGACGGGCGGGGTGATTTCGTCGTCGCCGATGAGCTATGCGGTGGATGGGAAGCAGTTTGTGGCGGTGTCGGCGGGTGGGGCGTTGTTTAGCTTGGGGCTGCCGGAGTAACACGGTGATTGGGTGGTTGTTGATGGCGATTATCGCGGTGCCGCTGGGGCTGGACCAATTGGTGCCGGCTCCGGCGGAGAACCCGTTGGAGGCGGGACGGATTCGGAAGGGGCGGGAGCTGTTTTTCGATAAGCGGCTGTCGCGAGATGGGACGGTTGCGTGTGCGAGTTGCCATGACCCGGGTTATGGGTTTGCGGATCGAGAGGCGCGGGCGGTGGGCATTGGGAGGCAAACGGGGCCGCGTCGGAGCCCTCGGATTGTGAACCGGGCTTATGGGCGGACGCACTTTTGGGATGGGCGGGCGGGGAGTTTGGAGGAGCAGGTGTTGGGGCCGATTGCGAATCCGCTGGAGATGGGGATGCGGGTGGAGGATGCGGCGGCGCGGGTGGGGTTGACGCGGGAGGATATGGCTCGGGCGCTGGCGAGCTATGTGCGGACGATTTTGGCGGGAGATAGCGCCTATGATCGATTCGTGGCGGGGGATCGGGGTGCGTTGACGGCGGAGCAGCAGGCCGGGTTGCGGTTGTTTCGGGGGAAGGCGAACTGCGGGGCTTGCCATTTGGGGCCGAATCTGACCGATGAGGAGTTTCATCGGACGGGGGCGTTGGGGGAGGACGCGGGGCGGTTTGCGGTGACGCGGGAGGAGCGGGACCGCGGAGCGTTTAAGACGCCGACGTTGCGGCAGGTGGCGGAGACGCCGCCGTATTTCCATGATGGGTCGAAGGCGACTCTGGAGGCGGTGATTGAGTTCTACAACGAGGGGAAGGGCGGGGATGCCGAGATCCGGCCTTTGGGGTTGACGGCGGAGGAGAAGGGGCAGTTGGTGGCGATATTGCGGGCGTTTACGGGGCGGGTGCAGGAGGGGTTGCGATGATGATGTTAGTGCTAGCGTTGCAACTTTGGCAGCCGGTGGACTGGAGGGCGTTGCTGCCGCTCTATGAGGCCCGGGCGACGGATGAGGCAGGGGTGAGGGATGTGGCGATGTTCCTAATGCGGGAGCAGCAATGGGCGGCGGCGGAGCCTTGGCTGCGTAAGCTGGGGGTGGCGGAGTTGCTGGCGGACGGGTTGGCGGCGATGGGCCGGAAGGAGGAGGCGTTGGCGGAGTATGCCAAGGCGGGGACGACGCGGGCGCTGGCGCGGCGGACGGAATTGACGGGCGATCCGCAGTATCTGGAACAGGCATTGCGGCGGGAGCGGTTACCGGCGTACTTGAATGATTTGGGGATGCTGTTGAAGGGTACGGCGCGGGGGGAGGCGTTGCTGCGGGAGGCGTTGGCGGCGCAGGAGAAGAAGTTGGGGCGGGGGCATCCGGAGGTGGGTACGACGTTGAACAACCTGGGGAGCGAGTTGCTGGCGAAGGGGCGTTTGGGGGAGGCGGAGGCGGTGCAGAGGCGGAGTTTGGCGATCCTGGAAGCGACGCTGGGGCCGCGGCATGTGCGGACAGGCCTGAGCGCGAGCAACCTGGGAGACATTCTACAGGCGGCGGGGAAGCCCGCTGGCGAGGCTTACGAGCAGGCGTGGACGATTTTCAGCGCGCAGTTGGGCCTGCTGCACCCTTGGACCGAGGAAGCGGCAGCAGCGGCTTCCGCGGAGCGTAAACGCCGATCCAGTGGTTCGAAAAAGTAAGCTGGGGGCCGGCGGCGACTTTGGGCATGTGGCAGGATTCGCAGGATTGGTTCGAGAGTTTAGTTTTGTGAGTGACGGTGGGGTGACAGTTGGCGCAGGTGGACTTGACCTCGCCGGAGTGGGGGTCGTGGCAGGTGGAGCAACTGAGGCTGCCTTTTTGGAAGCAGGCGCTTTGGCTGAGGGAGACGGGTTGGTGGCGGACGTTCCAGGGGTCCTGCCAGTTGACGTCTTCGCCGGGTTTGGGGGGTTGGCGGTGGCAGGCTCCGCAGAGATCGTTCAGTCCGGCGGGGTTGAGGATTTTGGGGCGGAGGAGTTGCGCGTGGTCGGCGCCGGGGCCGTGGCAGGCTTCGCACTGGACGCCCAGTTCGGCGGGTTGGATGCCTGATTCGGGGGTGAAGGCGAGTTTCCCTGTGGTGTGGCATTGGAAGCAGCGGAGAATTTGAGCGCCGGGGTCGAAGACGCGGTATTTGACGCCGTTGGAGTTGGAGTGGCCGGGGGTGAGGGCTTTGGTGTTGGAGCGGGTGTATTGGGAGAGGCCGTGTTCGAGGTAGTGATCTGGGTCGAGGCGGGAGACGGGGGTGGTGGCTTGGCGGCCGGCTCCGAAGGACCAGACCCCGGCGCGGCGGGAGAGGGCGTAGGAATGGGCCGAACGTTTCTGCGCGGCCCATTGGGGTTGATGACATTCGGCGCAGGCCGCGGAACCCGTGAACTGGGCGGCGGCCGGCGCGAGAATGAGGCTAGAAAATAATACGGCCCGTGTACTGAAGCTGACGGCCAAAGAATCCTCCGCGCTGCGTGACGACGCGCCCGAAGGTGGGCGAGTTCACGTTGAGATCGGGGTCGGAAGCAAAGAAGCTATTGGCCATATTGTAGCCTTCCATACGGAGTTCGAACTTCACTTTTTCGGTGACGCGGAACTCTTTGGCGAGGGTCATGTCGAGGTTTAGGGTGTTGGGGCCGACCAGTTTGGGGTACTGCAAGGGGTTGGTCCGGCGGGTGAAGGCGGGCTGGACGGTGAACTTGGAGGTATCGAACCAGCGATCGCGAGTGGGGTTATCGAGGGTCGGGTCGCCATTGACGGTGACGGTGCCGAAGCGAAGGAACAGACCGGTGTTGTAGGTGAACAACGGGGCGATGGACCAGCCGCCGAAAGCGTAGTCGACCGCTTTGGGAGCACCAGACATAAACCGGCGACCTTTACCGAAGGGGATTTCGTAAATGGCCGCGCCGGTGATGCGGTGGCGGGCGTTGCGGGCGGGTTGATAGGTCGGGTTCCGGAGGTAGAAGTCTTGTTCGTCGAAGAACTCTTCGTTGCGCTCGCGGTTGTAGTTATAGCCGACCGTGAAGTTGAAGCCGTTGGCGAAGGGGCGTTGGAACTGCATCTGAAGCGAGCGATAGCGGTTGTTGAGGCCGGCGGTCAGGGTTTCGGCGAGCCCACCGCCGTATTGGGGATAGGGCCGGAGGAGTTGATTGAGGCCGATGTTTCGCTGCGTACGGAGTTGGCCGGAGAACTTCTCCGGGGTGAGGATGCCAAAGAAGGGATTGGGAACCGATTGGGTTACCGCCGTTTTGATGTTGTAGCCGATCCGGGGATCAATTTGATTGCGGTCCCAGGTGTAGGGCTGATTGCGGCCGGTGTTCATGAAGAACGTGATGTCGGCTAAAATCTTGCCGGGGAGTTGGCGTTGGAGGGAGACGTTGAAGCGGTCGTTGACGCCGGGGGTGAAATTTTGTTGATACCAGGTGGCACCGTTGCCGAGGTTGGTATAGCGTCCGAGACTTTTGCCGGTAACCGGAACGAGACCACCGGGGAAGGGGTTCGCCAGCAACTGCTGGGGGACCCCTTGAATTTCGGCGATGGAATTGGTGGTGGCGTCGAAGCCGGGCAGCGGAACGGAGCCCAGGATTCCGAGGCCGTCGGTGAGGGTGGCCGGTACGATGTAACGGGCCCAACCAATGCGGAGGGCGGACTTATCGTTGATTTTGTATGCGAGCCCAACGCGCGGCATGAACAGCGTTTTGGGAGCGTTCCAGGAACCCCGGTTGTTTTTGTCGGTGAAGACCCAGGCACCGTTATAGATGGGGGCGGCGGTGCGGAGTGCTGTGACGGCGGCCGGCAACTGAGGCGCATTGGCCCCTTGGAACTCCGGGATGGGGTTATCGAGATCGAGGTAGCGGGAGAAGCGGTCCTCGGGGTCGGTCATGGGTCCGAAGTATTCGTAGCGGAGACCCAGGTTGAGGGTGAGGCGTTGGCTGACTTTGTAGTCATCCTGGAGGAAGAACGCCATGAAGTTGACGCGGGGGCGTTGGATGGGGATGGAGCTGAAATTGGAGGCGCCGTTCATGGCTCCGAGGAGCATGGTGGCCCAGCCGTCGCCGGAGAGGTTGATGTTGGGGTTGAGGAAGGTGTTTGCCGTGAGGGCCGGGGCAAAGTTGAAGACGGGAGGGCGGGGCCGGGAGGCATTGACGTTTTCGCGGCGATACTCTCCGCCGACCTTGACGTAATGCTTACCGACATTTTTGGACATTTTCGTATCGATGTTCCAGGAGTTCGGTTCCTGGTACCAGTAGCCTGTGCGGCCGAGGGTGGTGGTGGAGCCTTGGGTGACGTTGACGCCGGGATAGTAGATATCGGGCAGACCGCCGAGGTAGGGTTTGTACCAGGCGTTGCCGGGCCAGAACTTATCGAGGTCGGCTTCTTTGAGGGTGGCAGAGGGTACGCCGAAGGAGTCGACGATGGAGTTGAAAGCGCCACGGACATTGAGGACGGTGGAGGAGTTGAGCGCGTAGACCATGTCGCCGGAGAAGCTGAGGGAGTGACGTTTGGAGCCGTCCGGCGGTTGGGCGAGGGAGCCTGCCGTGTAGTCGTCCTGGGCGGTGAAGGTTCTGAACTGGTTGTAGCGACCGAAGAACTTGAGCTTGTCGGTGGCGTTGTAGTCGACGCGGTCGCTCATATTCCAGTAGCGGAAGCGGTTGGCGAAACCGGCGATGAAGTTGTTGACCTGGGTGGGGCCGCTACCGGGGCCATTGGGTTTCCAGACGTCGCTCATGATGCGACGGGAGGTGGAATCGATACGGTTGTTGGGAATGATGTTGCCGGCGAAGGGGGTCCGGGTGGCGGTGCCATCGGGGTTAACGACCGTGGTGTAGGGGTCAAAGATAGTGCGGCGGCCGCCGGCGGTGTTGAGCGAGCGGGAGAAGTCGCCGGTGCGTTCGGCGTCGGTGGGCAGGGTGTTGAAGGCGCTGCGCGGTTCGATGGTGCGCCAGGCTTCATAAGAGAAGAAGTTGAAGAGCTTGTTCTTTTTGATGGGACTGCCGAGGGTGCCGCCCCAGACGTTCTGGCGGGTGAGGTTGGCGCGCTGCGTGATGCGATCGGCGAGAGCGTTGAAGGCGGGGTTGCGACCGAGGTAGTAAGCGGTGCCGTGAAAGCTGTTGGTTCCTGTTTTCATGGAGACGCTGAGGACTCCGCCGGCGGAGTGGCCGAATTCGGCATCGACGGCGTTCTGTTGAAGGTTCACTTCCTGCACGGCGTCCATGGGAGGGGTGTAGGAGGATTTTTGGCCGGTCATGGAGGGGGATCCGTCGAGGATGATGTCGTTCTTCGTGCTGGTGTTGCCACCGACGTCGAACTGGGAGGCGGCCCAGTGATGGAACGGGCTTTGTTCGGTGGAGGAGCGGATGACGGTGGCGGGGTTGAGGCTGACGAGCAGGAAGGGATTGCGATGGATGATGGGAAGATTGTTGGTCATCTTCGTGTCGAGCGTGAGACCCATAGTGGAGGTGTTGAACTGGACGGAGATGGGGGTGGCTTCGACGGTGATGGAATCTTTGGTGGAGCCGGTTTCGAGGCGGGCGTCGACGGTGACGTCGGCGCGTGCCTGGACGAGAATGTTCTTCTGCACGTACTTGCGGAAGCCGGACAATTCGACCGTGACGGTGTAGTTGCCGGGCTGGACAAGGTCAAACAGGTATTGGCCGGCAGGGCTGGTTTGCTGCGTGGCGAGGATGCCGGTATTGTCGTTCTTCAGAACGACGGAGGC
>JBKJLJ010000027.1:0-3522 GCA_046597015.1 Bryobacteraceae bacterium | reverse complement strand
CCGGTCGAACGGGTCCAACCGATTGAGGACCCGCTGAACGTCAATGCGTAATCCCACCTCGTGGGCAAAATCCCTTAACTGGGGGACCGATGTTGCCTCATCCAACGGCTCGCCAGCGGCACGCTTCAGCGCCCGCCGGTAGCGAATCGATGACGCGGTTCGAGTAGCAATAACGCGCTCGACGAATGTCGCCATCGACGCCTTCGCCGGGTCGAAGTTCGGCAACTCCCGCCAGAGAGCGAAGATGGCGTCCTGGATTATGTCCTCGCGGTCATCACACAATACTCGACCGGCGTCAACCGCGTTGGCAGCATGAACCCCGGCCGCACGCCGGGATTGAGGATAGACGGCCGCGAAGTTGCTCGCCAGGTCCCCCGCTCTCATAGCCCCTCCTGAACGTTCAATTGGGGCAGCGCTTTGAATTGAGCGGCGATGTGCTCAATACAGGCGAACTCAGCGTCTTGGATCTGCACTTGGCGATTCCAAGTTTCGAAGTCCAGGAGTCCCGTCACCGCTTCTACAATTCGTCGCCGCAACTCCGCCGCCGGCAGCGCATCCAGTTCGACGGTCGCAGCTTCCGCGCCATACTTATCCCGAAAGCCCGCCGCTCGGCTGTCGGTGACCTTGATCGACTGTGGCGGCAGTTTGAAGGTCGCAATATCACTCCGATGAATTGCGAGCCGCTCCATCCGGAATTGTCTTCCCGCAGCGGTTTGCACGCGCTGATGGATGTCAGCCTCGATCACGTGCCCGCTCGGATCGTGGTCGCCCAGGTAGAAGACTACGATCTGCTTACCCAGGTCGGCAAAAAGCTGACCGACCTGCTGCTCCATTCCGGTCGACCCGAATCCGTGACAGACCCGCAACGTGAGTCCCCACGCACTTGCAACCGGACGGATGGCGGCGAGAATAGTCGCCTTTTCCGACCATACCTCGCAGTGATAAGTCTGGTCCTGCCAGTTGTCCCGCCGGTACGACCGTTTTACCGTCTCGATATAGGCACCTGCGTCTCGCCAAACACTAACCCGTTCACCCTCCCGGGTTTCGTCGACCATCCAGTCGGAAGGGATGGAGAGTTCCGGTTCCGGCAGGCCCGCGAGTTCCGCTTGACGATACGTTCGACGAGCGGTCGTCGTTGCGCGGGAAAGGCGTTTGTAGTGCGCCGTGTCGTTCGCATAAGCGATCTCAGAGCGGCTGAAGATCGCATAGTGCAGTTGCCGCAACGTCATCGGATGGTCGGCGGCGAGCACCGCCCTGGCGTACCGAATTAGCACTTGGTTGCTCTTAGAAAGTCCGCGCATGGGAGACCTCCCGGAGCAAATTGGGACAGGTCTCAGTTTGCGGCGAGGTGGAGTTTGATGCCGTTGACTCCCTGAGTCTGCGGGCTCCAGTTCTGTGGCGCGGGAAAATGGCGCAATCAGACTTTTCGCAACCCAATAAGAGGTGCGGTGAACGCAAGAAATCGTTTCTCATTTTTCCTCCTCTGGCCGAGGAGGAAGTCTCGAAGGTGCCGCTGGTGTGGGTGGTCGAAATATCGGGGATGGTCCCAATGAGTCCGCCACTTTGGGCGTCACCCACAAGGACCTCCGCTTAGCGGCCAGTCAGTGTCGAGCGTTAAGTACTACTTTGGAGAGGCCTTGGAGGGCCCAGCTACTCCTGAACGACGAGGCGAAATGGGAGTCCATTCTTCACCTCGAGGCATTCGACAAGTCCGTCGCCCAATTCACTCAATTGGACGAAGAGATCGACAACCTGCGGCTTCAGTTCGAAATCTGGCCTGGGAACATTCGGGCGAACGGTCGAATCAGATCCCAGTTTGATGTCCCGAACCACTTTGGGCTTCGGTTCAAAAACGGGCAGCCCGTTGCGCACCATGAGATCTTCGATGCGCCCAAAATTAAGGCGTGTCATTCGATCTACTAAATGGCGCTGCGGTTCAGAGAGTAGAGTTTTGGCAGTTCCTGTAATCATTACTTTAGTCCTTTGGATTGTGAGCAAACCGTGTGGTCTCCACACTTTCGAATCTAGAGTTGAAGTTGATCGGCGTCCAGTGGAACACTGCAAATTTAGTGGAATACAATTTTTGTGCGCCAGTATGGCGGCACGAGTATTCCATGGAAGAAGTCTCGCCCAAAAAGGCACACGTACGTCTTGAAAAACAAAACTGGCGCCATCCTTTACAGTTGCGGCATACCGTGGAAGAACTTCTCTGTAAGATATTGATATTAAGAGACTTACTTGCGTTTCTTCGCTCGTCGAGCTGCATGCAAGTCGAAGTGCGGACGATTGGTTAGGAAAAGCTCAAGAGACTGCGCGGTAAGTGACGTCGGCGGAAGGTCACCACGCAGCCAGTCATAGAAACTCTCCTTGTGGCAACTATGCGCTTTCGCAGCCGTCGCCTTGAAATAGATCGTCTGGGATGTGTGCCCCGTCGCAGCTTTGTACTCAGCAAGCATCAACTTGCGACTGACGATGAGTTGCTCGCGTTGTGAGTTGACGTCCGCCGGAGGGCTGATAGAGAGGTCGACTGGTGGGTCTATTTCTACGACACTCGTGGACTCGTCAACCGTTGGAGACTCGTTCGCGGCGGGAGTAGATTTGCCGTAAAAGTCTAGTCGCCACTTTCGCTCCAATGCTTCCTTTCGCTCAGACAGGCCAGCGTCTACAAGCGCCAGGACGTCACTAGCATTCGAAAAGGCACCCGCCGGCACCAGGCCTGTAACGACTGCTTCTCGAATCAAGGTGCTCGTGAGAACACTTCGAATAGGTTTGTTTAACGGGTGATCTGGATCTGATGACATGGCCTTGATGACGCGGTTTACATCGTCACTGCCCAGCGTTGATAGAAAAACACTCTTGCGAATGCGTTCTTCGGCAGTCTCAATCAGATCCTCATCCTCATCATGTTTGCTCATAATGCGCAGACCATCTCGATTGAGTTTAATGCCTTTGGCAGGTGATCATTTTAAGATCGGACACTTTCTTCCTTCACCGCGTATATAGTACGCAGAAGTCTGACTTCAATCCACTAAATCACCAGACGGCGCAGCCACCGCAAAGCGGACCTCGTCGTGGGTGTCGAGAGACACGACCATGCACGACAGCTATCGCCGCCAGTTCCATCCGGAACAGCTCGACCTCGACCAATTCGCCGCCGTTCTGCGCCTGCTGCTGGCACCGAAGAAACAAGCGAACCCTGACTTGCTTTCTTCCCCGGATCAAGGGATTCATGTGGTGAGCGGGACCACCGGGAGCAAGCCAAACTGATGCCAGCCGCAA
Organism: Bryobacteraceae bacterium; assembly: GCA_046597015.1. Lineage (GTDB taxonomy): Bacteria > Acidobacteriota > Terriglobia > Bryobacterales > Bryobacteraceae. The sequence continues at coordinate 243 of JBKJLJ010000027.1, read as the reverse complement.
TTTATGTCCGCGTTAGCACCGAAGAACAGCGCGAACGGCAGTCCATCCGCACGCAGCGCGAATTTGCGGATCGGTACGTCGAATTCCAGCAACTCTCCGTCTACCGCGTCTATGCCGACGACGGAGTGTCCGGTACCGTCGCCATGAACGCCCGGCCCGAGGGAAGCCAAATACTCCGCGACGCCCGGCAGGGAAAATTCGACCAGCTATTGGTGTACCGGCTTGACCGCCTCGGTCGCGAGA
>JBKJLJ010000011.1:0-3423 GCA_046597015.1 Bryobacteraceae bacterium | reverse complement strand
GAAACCGATGTTTTTCATGGTGAGATGTCCAAACTGAAAATTTGGCGTGAAGCCTGTTGCCGCTGAGATAGCTGCTCGGCGCAGGGGCTTTCAAGGATCATTGGTGTAACCGGTCGCTGCGTGGCGTTGAACAGACAGTCAACGAGGCAAAGTCGCTAGCGTCACAGGGCACTCATTGCGCGGACACGCGGGGGCTGCTCAATCCCCATCATCGGCGTCTAACCAAGGGCCACCCTTGATCCAAAACATCTCAAAGAAGGCGCCGACCTTTTCATCATGTAAGTTACCAAGGTCAGCGATGACGTTGCCCCCTGCATCTAATCCAGTTTGAAGTAGGCTCTGGCCCCTAGAAAGGACCAGAGATGAAGCGCAGCAGGTTTACCGAAGACCAGATCATCGGGATTTTGAAAGAGCACGAGGCGGGTGTTCCAGTGGCCGATCTGTGCCGCAAGCACGGTGTGAGCAACGCCAGCGTCTACAAATGGAAAGCCAAGTATGGCGGTATGGACGTCAGCGAGGCCCGCAAGCTTAGGGCGCTCGAGGATGAGAATGCCAAGCTTAAACGGCTGCTGGCCGATGCGATGCTAGACAACTCGGCGTTGAAAGACCTGCTCGGAAAAAAATGGTGACGCCCGCCGTTGAGCGGGATGCTGTCGCCCATCTCCAGACGGTGTTTGGAATGAGCGAGCGGCGGGCGTGCCAGGTGCTGGGGTGTTGCAGGATGACCATGCGCTACCAGACCATCAGGGTCGATGATGCGGTGCTGCGTGAGCGGATGAAGGCCATTGCTCATGAGCGACGGCGCTTCGGATATCGGCGCCTGCACGTACTGCTGCGGCGAGAAGGCCATATGGTCAATCACAAGCGGCTGTTCCGCATCTACCGCGAGGAGAAGCTGGTGGTGCGCCGTCGTGGTGGCCGCAAGCGGGCAATGGGCACGCGGGCGCCGATGCTGATCCCGATGGCACCCAACCAGCGCTGGTCGCTCGACTTCGTCTCCGACCAGATGACCGATTGCCGGCGCTTCCGAGTGCTGACCGTGGTTGATGACTGCACGCGCGAGTGCCTGGCCCTTGTTGCCGACACATCGCTCTCAGGACTGCGGGTAGCGCGCGAGCTCGAGACACTCATGGCCAGCCGCGGCAAGCCCCAGATGATCGTCAGCGATAACGGCACCGAGTTCACCTCCAACGCCATCCTGGCCTTCGCCGATCGGATGGGCATCGACTGGCACTACATCGCTCCGGGCAAGCCGATCCAGAACGCCTTCATCGAAAGCTTCAACGGCCGGCTCAGGGACGAACTACTGAACGAGACGCTGTTCCCCTCGCTCCCCTACATAAGGGCAAGCCTGAAGGCATGGCGAGCCGACTACAACATCAACAGACCCCACTCCGGGATCGGCTGGCTAACACCAAACGAATATGCCGACACCTTCAACCCGCGACGGAATCTGACGCTGCGCCCACTGACCGGCTCCGCGCCAGCCCCCGCCGCTCAACCCGCCGGCCAAGATGCATTACCGGATGCAAGGGAGCTCCATGCATCCGAAGGAGGCTGCATGGGGTTGGGAGCCTATGCAGCCTCCTTCCTTAGGTCGCGCAGGACCTGCGGCGGGGAATTCGGCCTAGGGTACGCAGCGCCCAAAGCCCTAGACCCGCGACGACCCCATATCCTGGGAGTGCACCTTGCACGCCGCTCGCGGAACCTATTGGGCCCCCATGGATTGTGAAGTTGAAGGAGCGCGGTCTGCCGCGTCTCACAACTGCCGCAGCCGCATCTGTAAGTGACGATAACCTCTCGCCGCTCATGACTGGTCTGGCTGCGCCACGCAGAAATCCCGGTCCAAGCTCTCTCTTCAAGCATACGGCAACGCGGCATCCGCCAGCGGGGCAATAAGTTGCGCGCGCCAGCGGAAGCCTGCATTGGCATCTCAGCGTTTCGCCAGGAGAATATTTCATGACCGTTCGAAACGTTGGCCCGACATCTACCTATCACACAATTAAGGCGGCGATGGCGGCCTCAGGCCCCAACGACACCATTCGACTTTCAAGCGGCTATAGGAACGAGACAGCCACGGTGACTCATTCCGGGATGACCGTGACCGGCGACGCCACATCGACCGGCATCATCCTCAAACTTGGCACCGGGATTGCCACGTTCACGCTGACTGGGAAGGCCCCAATTACAGTGCTTGATGGCCCTGGCGGCAACGGCATCGTGGGCAACGCCGGGAGCAACCACATCACGGTCAGCAGTGGCGTCGACGCGGTTGATGGCGGACTCGGAAACGACAGGCTCATTGTCGACTATCGTTTAGCGACTGGCGCCGTCACCGGCGACTCGACCTCCAACTTCACGGAGGCGGGTGGCGGCGGCCGGTCTGTGACCATCACAGATGGCACGCTGGAGCATTTCAATATCTTCACCGGTTCGGGCGCCGACACGATCACAACCGGCCCCGGCAATGACCTCGTCAAAGCCGGAGACGGCGCCAATACCATTACGGTCGGCGCTGGCGCTAACACTGTTGTGGGTGGAAACAATGCGGATACGATCACCGCACTTGATGGCGGCAACTACATCAACGCGAAGAACGGTGCCAACGTCATTACGTCGGGTGGTGGCAATGACACGATCTACTCCGGCACGGGTGCCGACTCCATCACCTCTGGCGGTGGCAACGATCGGATTACGGTTCGCGGTGGCACGGACGTGGTCACTGCTGGAGCTGGCGGTGATCGGCTTGTAATAGACTACTCCGAGGCCACGACCAACGTCAGCGGCGGCGTAACGGGCGGGAACCTGGGCACTGGCTATACCGGTCATATCGCCGATCTGGCCGGAAGCACGGTTGATCTCGTTGGTGTAGAAAAGTTCACCATCCGCACCGGACACGGCAACGACAACATCACGACCGGCGACGGCGCCGACGTTCTGAAGGGTGGAGGTGGCAGCGACACGCTTAACGGAGGTGGCGGGATGGACACGCTGACCGGCGGTCGTGGCTACGATCTGCTAACCGGCGGCACGGGCCGCGACACCTTTGACTTCAACCGCGTTTCTGAGATCGGCACGGCCGCAGGAAGCCGCGATATCATTCAAGATTTCGTGGGCGGAAAAGATCAGATCGACCTTCGGACGATCGACGCCAGCTCGGCCGCAGGAAACCAGAACTTCCATTTTGTCACCGCCGAACACAGCGGCTTTTCGGGAGCCAAGGGGGAGTTGATCTGGGACATGCGCGATCACACCGGAACGGCAAATGACCGCACGTACATCATGGGTGATACCAACGGTGACCGGGTAGCCGATTTTCGGATCGAGCTGATCGGGCTTCACACGATGCACCAAGGCGACTTCCTCTAGCCCCGTACACCCCGTGCAATCGCGCCGCCTTTCTTTCGTAATGCTGCCCCTAAC
>JBKJLJ010000951.1:0-6139 GCA_046597015.1 Bryobacteraceae bacterium | reverse complement strand
CAAATCAAGCTCCCGTAGGCGTGCGTCCCGCGCCGTCTTCGCGAAAATCGAAGCCGCCGCAATCGAACGGGACAACGCATCTCCGTGGATCAGCCCCCGCTGCGGTATTGCCACGTCAACGCTAATCGCATCCACCAAAAGGTAGTCGGCAAGTTGCGATAAATTCTCCACCGCGCGTTTCATCGCCAACCGGGATGCCTGCAGAATATTGATCTCGTCAATTTCTGCCGCCGACGCCCAACCCACCGCCCAAGCCACCGATCTTTCCTGAATCAGCCGCGCCAGCTTTTCCCGGTTCGGTTCACTCACTTGCTTGGAGTCGTTCACTCCCCGCAGCGGCCGCTCTGGATCAAGGATACAAGCAGCCGCGCAGACCGGACCGAACAGACAACCCCGCCCGGCTTCATCGACGCCTGCAACGGCGCCAAAGCCCTGTTTGCGCAACTCGCGCTCGAAACGGGTAGAGCAAATCGGCGGCAATCAATCCCTCGCCGCAATTTCCCTTAGTCGCGCTCTTTGAGCCGAGCCGCTTTACCCTTCAATCCACGCAGATAGTAAAGCTTCGCGCGACGCACAAAGCCCGTCCGCACGACATCGAACCTGTCGATCGTCGGAGAGTTCAACGGAAAGATGCGCTCAACGCCCGTTCCGAAACTGATCTTACGCACCGTGATCGTCGTGCTGATCCCCTTATTCTTGCGCGCAATTAACGTCCCTTCAAAAACCTGAATGCGCTCTTTTTCGCCTTCGCGGATCTTAACGTGAACTTTGATCGTGTCGCCGATCCGGAGCACCGGCAGGTCTGTACGCACCTGGGGCTGGGCGATTTTGGTGAGTGCTAAATGTTGCATGATGAATTACCTCGGATGTTGAAAACTAGGGAAGCAGATCGGGCCGGTTCTTCTGCGTTTTCTCAAACGCAGCTTGACGTCGCCAGTGCCGGATCGCTTCATGGTTACCACTCTGCAAAACTTCGGGAATTTTCCATCCGCGGAAGTCTGCCGGGCGGGTGTAATGCGGATAATCGAGCAGCGGCTCCGAAAAACTCTCATTCGCGCGGGAAGCCTCGTTACCAAGAACCCCCGGAAGCAGTCGAGCTACTGCGTCGATCACCAAAGCTGCCGCGAGTTCGCCGCCGCTCAAAACAAAATCACCAATCGAAATCTCTTCGTCCACCAGATGAGAAGCAACTCGCTCATCAATTCCCTCGTACCTGCCGCATATCAACAGCAGTTCCGACATCTGGCTCAGACGGCGCGCGGTCTGCTGATCAAACAGCTTCCCTTGGGCCGACATAAGGACAACCTTTCTAGTATCGCTCTTTTTAGGAAAAATTGCTTCAGTGGCTAAAAAGACAGGTTCCGCTTTCAATAGCATCCCCTCGCCTCCGCCAAATGGACGGTCGTCCACGCTCCGATGGCGGTCAAACGTCCACTGCCGCAAATCATGGATCTGAATCGAAACCACCCCCGCCTCACTCGCCTTCGCTACCACCCCATGCCGGAACGGACCTTCAAAAAACTCCGGAAAAATCGTCAAAACATGGAACTTCATGGGTGCCAAAACTTACTTGCGGTTCAAATCGAGCAACCCGTCCGGGACATTCACCCGGATCTCCCGGTTTGCCGGATCGATCACCGGGCAAATCGCCCGGGACAGTGGAATCAAAACGCCATTCTCTAGCTCAATCAAATTCGACCCAGGCATCTCCAGCGCCGCCGAGACGATCCCCAACTGCTCGCCGGAGGTAGCGTCCTTCACCACACAGCCCGGTAAATCAGTCAAGTAGTACTCGCCTTCAGCCAGCGCAGCCCGCTGCGAAAAGGGAATTCGCACTTCGCCGCCGCGAAATCGCTCGGCGTCATGGATGCTATCCACCCCGGCGAACTTCAGAATCAATTGGTCCTGATGCAACCAGGCCTCTTCCACCTGGAGCTGACCCATCTCCTCTTCCTTCGCGCCGAATAGCCAGACCGTCCCCAAATCCAGATAGCGCTCCGGACCCTTCGACAAATCCACGCACAGCAACTCTCCGCGGTTCCCCCGCGGTCGAATCACCTCGGCCAACGTCACCCAGTCCGGGTTTGACCCCTCCACGCGCGCCTACTTCTCCTCGACGATTTCGAGACTCACTCGTCGATTTGCCTTCATCCCAGCCGCAATCAACAACGTCCGCATCGACCGCGCCGTGCGGCCCTGCTTGCCGATCACCTTGCCCAGATCCGACGCCGCTACCCGCAATGTCAGCGCAGAACCCTGCTCTCCGGAGGCCGTCTCGGTAACGACCACCTCCGAGGGATGCTCCACGATCGCTTGCGCAATCCCTTCGACGAGCTCCTTCAGCGAAGCCATAACTATGCGGCCACGGGAGCCGGAGCCGGGTTCGACTTAACGAGCCGCGCCACCGTATCCGAAGGCTGCGCGCCCACGCCAACCCAATGCTGAAAACGGCTGTGGTCCAAAACCACCGTCGCCGGTTCCGTCAATGGATCATAATGTCCCAGCACTTCCAGCGCTTTGCTGTCGCGGGCCCGTTCTTTCTGAATCACAACTACACGATAGGTCGGTTTCTTTTTCGATCCGAACCGCGCGAGACGAATTGCCAACATTGTTTCTATATACTCCTAAGGAATTCTTGCTAAAACTTGAAATTGCCGAGATCGCCCATCGAAGGGAGTTTGCCCAGCTTGGAGAGCTTCTTGCCCAGGAAACCCTGGCCCGATAGCGCACCCGAAAAGGTCTTCATCATCTTTCGAGCTTGCGTATACTGCTTCAAAAGGTTGTTCACGTCCTCAACCGACGTTCCCGATCCCTTTGCGATTCGACGGCGGCGGGAGCCGTTAATCAACATATGATTTTCGCGCTCTTTCGGCGTCATCGAATCGATGATCGCCACCACGCGATTTAACTCTTTCTCGTCCACCTTAGCATTTTTCAGCTCTTTCATCATGCCGCCACCCATCCCAGGCAGGTTCGGCATCATCCCCATCAAATCCCCTAGCGGACCCAATTTTCGAATCTGCTTCAGCTGATTCCGGAAATCGGTCAACGTAAACTCATTATCTATGAGCTTGCGCTGCATCTCCTCCGCCTGCTTCTTATCGATGGTCTCCTCAACCTTCTCGATCAGGCTCAGCACGTCCCCCATCCCCAGAATCCGGTTCGCCACCCGGTCCGGATGGAACAGTTCAAACGCGTCCGGCTTCTCGCCCAAGCCAATGTACTTCAACGGCTGACCCGTAATCGAGCGAATCGAAAGCGCCGCGCCACCTCGCGCGTCACCATCCATCTTGGTTAAGATGATGCCCGTAATCCCCAACTGCTTGTGGAACTGTTCGGCCGACTTCACCGCGTCCTGACCCGTCATCGCATCGGCGACAAACAAAATCTCCGTCGGCTGAAAAGTCTCTTTCAACTCGGCCAATTCCGCCATCAAGGCATCATCTATATGGAGTCGGCCCGCTGTGTCGATCAGCACCACATCCCGGCCCGTCTGAATCGCTTCCCGCCGGGCGGATTTCGCCAGCTCCAGCGGCTTCGACTCCTCCGCCGTACCCGCATACAAAGGCAGCGCCAACTGCTTGGCTAATACCGCCAACTGGTCCCGCGCCGCTGGACGATAAACGTCTACCGATACCATCAAGGGCGCATGCTGATTCTTCGAAAGCCATCGAGCCAACTTCGCCGTCGACGTCGTCTTCCCCGACCCCTGCAACCCCACAATCATAATGACCGTCGGCGGGTCGTTTGCAAACCGCAACCGGGACGCATGCGTCCCCAGCGTTTTGATCAACTCCTCGTGGACGATCTTGACAACCTGCTGCGCCGGAGATAACGCCGCCAGCACTTCCTGACCCAGGGCCTTCTCTTTAACCGCCGCGATCAACTGCTTTACCACCGTGAAATGGACGTCGGCTTCCAGCAGCGCTACGCGGATCTCGCGGAGCGCCGCCTCCATATTCTCGGCGGTGAGCTTCCCTTCGCCGCGCAAATGCTTGAAAACTCGTTGCAGCTTGTCGGATAGGTTATCAAACATGAGTAAACGCACGGGCTCGGGGCGCCCGTGTAGACGTTCCCCCATCATAGCGTCGCCGGCGACACTCCGCAACCCAAGCCTCAAACAACCCCATGCTCTATTCCTACGCAAAGGAAAGGACTACGACCCTTTCCCAGCTTCTGCCCGACCTGAATTAGCTCACAACCCTTCTCGTCACTCCCTTCCCGAGAAAATAAATTTAGCCGAACCTCAGAATTGCGGGCCCTAGTACTCGGGCAGCATCTCGTAGTACTGCCGCCGTTACCATTTGTAAACTAAAGAAAATAAATTGGTTACACAAGTTTTACGAGAATTCGGCCGAGCCGAGCCACTCTTAGTACGAACAGCTTAATTGAGACCTCCGTAACTATTGACACTGCTTTAGTTATCCTTGTATAGTATGGAAGTACTCATAAGGGATCGTGGAGGCGTGTATGGCCCCTATCGCCCTTTTGAACATACAAATCCTTCGGAGGAATGAATGAAAAAATCCCTTTTAGCCTTTAGCCTGATGGCTCTCGGCTCTCTTCAGCTCAACGCTGCATCTAGCTGCATCGGGCTCTTTGGCGCGACCCCGACCCTAAGCAATTATGCTGGGTTAGGTGGCACCGGTTGCGATATCACCAACGGTTCCAACACCTGGAACCTCAACACCTTCGGCTTCTCGAGTGGTAACCCGCTCTTCACCAACTACCTTGGACAACCCGCTCAGACGACCTCCAACTTCAACGTTTCGTTCGCGTTGAATCCGGTTGGTTTCTCGGGCGGCTTCGCCGTCACTATTACCCCGACCGTCGCGAACTACTTTGGCTTCACTGCCGGTGCCACCGCTACCGGTGCTCAACAGTTCAACATGGAAACCACCTTCCGCATCGCAGGAAACACGGGCAGCGCCCTGATCACCACCATCGGCGGGGAAATTAACAATCCTTTCGCTTCCGCTCCGTTAACCGGCGTGCCGAACCCCGCTGTGACTCTGCAGAAGTTCATTCAACAGCTCAGCAGCGTCGGTTCGCAGAACGTCCTGCAGTCCATCCTGCAGCCGGACACCAGCTCCCTACCCGGTTCGGCTCGCGTTATTACCCCGCCAACCGCCTTCAACGGGGCTTTGTTAGCCCCGGGCGTCGGCTCCTTGGTGGTCGTTGACCGGCTCCGCCTCGACGGCGGAAACACGATCGGCAACAGTGCCTCCTTGTCCGGCTACACCAACTACTTCGCCCCGACCGCTCCTTCGCAGGGCGTTCCCGAACCGATGACCTTCGCCCTTATGGGTGCTGGCCTCGTCGGTCTCGCGTTCCTCCGCCGCCGGAAGTAGTCGCTCCAACCCAAACTGAAATGGCCTCCGCGCTTACCAGCGTCGGAGGCCATTTGCTTTTTAACAACCCGTTCCCAACAGAAACGCACCGAACTAAACGCTAAACGAGCTGCCACATCCACAGGTCGACTTCACCTGAGGGTTATTAAACTTAAAGCCGGATCCTTCCAGCGAGTCTACGTAATCGACTTCCGCACCGTCCAGGTATAACAAGCTCGCCTGATCGACGAACACCTTGAGCGGTCCGTACGCATACGTCTTATCCAGCATGCTCGGCGTGTTCTCAAATGCCATCGAGTAGCTGAAGCCGGAACACCCGCCGCCAACGACGGAAATCCGCAGCCCAGCCGGTTTCGGTTCCTGGGAATCCAGAATCTCCGCTACCTTACCAATCGCTCGTTCTGTTAAATTGATCATAGTTATCTCACTCCCTGCCCAATCGGCGCGGTCCCTTTTAGTTTAGCCCGTCCCGATCAGTAGATCTACCCCCATCTGATGCATCATTCGCCGCTTCCGATGCACCTCACCTTTTCGAAACCAAATCCAAAATCGGTACGTCCGAATTACCATGAGCGGCGTATTGGATGTATTAAGCTTTCCGATTGCGGGTTCGGCCAACCGGACGAAAACTAAAGTGGACCACAGTAACTCTGACGAAGCCCTTCTCGTCCGCCGGGTTCAAGCCGGCGACGAAATGGCCTTCCGGGACATCGTCGAGCGCTACCAGTCCAAGGTTTACTCGATCATCTACGGCATCTTGCGGAATCGCAACGACGCCGAGGATATCG